>JANYIK010000011.1 GCA_025362115.1 Methylophilaceae bacterium | reverse complement strand
CGAGCCAGCTTTTTGAGACCGAAGAAAAATAGGCATAATTTTCATCAAACAGCGCATCGGCGGCAGCGTAATCCTCGGTTTGCACCAGCCAACAGTGGCTACATACAAAAAGCTTGAGCGGAAAATAGGTTTCCGGTCTGTGCATATCCTGTGCTGTCAAATAAGCATTCGAGGGCGGCGCGTAACCGAGGTCGAGAAAAACGTGTTCAAGCGCGTGGTTGCAGTGGCGACAGTTCATATGTGGTCAAGCATTCGAGTAAGTTTCAATTTGTTTAAGCGTCACTTCACGCATATCTCGGTCTTCAAGATGCGCTTTGTGCCAAGCAATAATGTTTTGCAGCGCCATAGACAAGCTCCACCGCGGCTGCCAGTTGAGTTGAATTTTGGCTTTTGAGCAATCGAGCTTCAGATAATGTGCTTCGTGCGGATGTTTGCCCTCATCCACTACCCAACTAGCACCCTCACCCCATTCTTGAGTGAGTTTTTCCACAATCCATTGCACGGTGCGAGTATCTTCTTCATTGGGTCCGAAATTCCAAGCATCGGCAGCATTTGTACTGCCTGCATACAACTTTTCTGCCAGTAATAAATAGCCACTCAAGGGCTCCAACACATGCTGCCAAGGGCGGATAGCATTGGGGCTGCGGATCAACACCGGACGTTTCTCAGTAATAGAGCGCATGATGTCAGGAATCAATCTATCCAGCGCCCAGTCACCACCGCCGATCACGTTACCAGCTCGTGCGCTGGCCAGCGCAACTTTTTGGCTGAAAAAAGAACTACGGTAAGCCGCCGTGACCAACTCTGAACAAGCCTTACTGCTAGAGTAAGGGTCATAACCTCCCAGAGGCTCACCTTCACGGTAGGGCTGTAAACGTTCTTTATTTTCGTAACATTTGTCCGTAGTCACATTCACTACCGCGCGTACACAGTCAGTCTGACGCACTGCTTCCAGCAGATTGACCGTCCCCATCACGTTGGTTGCGTAGGTCTCTACCGGATTAGTGTAGGAAGGCCGTACCAGTGCTTGCGCTGCCATGTGAATGACAATCTCTGGCTGGTGGGTTTGTATCGTTGATTGCAGTTTCGTGGCATCGCTCACATCGCCAATGACTGAAACGATGCTATCGGCCACATGCGCCACTTCAAACAAACTAGGGGTGGTGGGCGGTGGCAAGGCATAGCCCACCACCTTGGCGCCCATATTGTTTAACCATAATGACAACCAACTACCTTTGAAGCCAGTATGCCCCGTGACTAAAACTTTTTTATCGCGCCAGAAAGTCTGATTTATTCCCATGTTTTCCAAGGCGCTTTACCAGCAACCCAAAGCTCATCCAGATACGTCTTTTCTCGTAAAGTGTCCATAGGCTGCCAAAAACCTTTGTGATAATAAGCATTTAGCTTGCCATCACGCGCCAAACCTTGCATAGGCTCTTGCTCCCAACTTATAGTGTCGTCGGCAATTAAATCCAACACTTGAGGCGATAGCACAAAAAAACCACCGTTAATCCAACCGCCATCTCCTTGTGGTTTCTCCAAAAATCCGCGCACCGCAGTAGTGTGGTCTATATCCAAAGAACCGTAACGGCCTGGTGGCTGCACTGCAGTCACTGTGGCAAGTTTTTTATGTTGCCTGTGAAACTGTACCAGCTCCCTGATACTCACATCTGCCACGCCGTCGCCGTAAGTAAAGCAAAAATCTTCATTATCTAAATATTGGCGTACACGCTTCAAACGCCCGCCTGTCATGGTTTTCTCACCCGTATCTACCAATGTCACACGCCAAGGTTCGGCATTGTTTTGATGCACTTCCATTTTGTTATTCGCCATATCGAACGTTACGTTAGACGAATGTAAAAAATAGTTGGCAAAGTACTCTTTGATTACGTATCCACGATAGCCTAAGCAAATGACGAAATCATTGATGCATGAGAAGAATAAATTTTCAGGATGTGCCAAAGAATGGGTTTACCACCAATTTCTGCCATTGGCTTTGGTTTTAGCTGGGTTTCTTCGCTAAGTCTGGTGCCTAAACCACCGGCGAGTATGACTGCTTTCATAATGACCGTTATTCCAAAATAATTTTAAGACCGGGCAAATATACCAATAAACCCTAAATATCGCGAACTTCCGCGCCATAAAATTGCGCGCGCACCTTTTTAAGCCGGTCACGAAATGCTGCGGCTTGCTCAAACTCCAGGTTTTTCGCGGCATCCAGCATGGATTTCTCCAGGCGTTTGAGCTCTTTAAGCATGTCTTTTTCGCTCATGCGTTGATAGCTCGCAGTTTCTTGTGCAGTTTTGAGTTGTTGCTTGCCGGATTCCTGGTCATACGCCCCATCTATAATGTCTTTGATGCGCTTGCTAACCCCGACAGGCGTGATGCCATGAGCCAAGTTAAATTCTATTTGCTTGGCACGGCGGCGGCTGGTTTCATCCATGGCTTGTTTCATGGACTTGGTGATGTTATTGGCGTAGAAAATCACGCGACCATTTAAGTTGCGTGCTGCACGGCCTGAGGTTTGAATAAGTGAGCGTGCAGAACGCAGAAAACCCTCTTTATCCGCATCCAGAACCGCCACCAGCGATACTTCGGGTATATCTAAACCTTCGCGCAGCAAATTGATACCCACCAGCACGTCAAACTCGCCCAGGCGCAAGTCGCGGATAATTTCCACGCGTTCTACGGTTTCGATGTCTGAATGCAAATAGCGCACCTTGACCCCATGCTCCGCCAGATAGTCAGTAAGGTCTTCCGCCATGCGCTTGGTAAGTGTGGTTACTAACACCCGCTCGCCCGCTGCCACACATTTATTGGCCTCCGAGAGCAAATCATCCACTTGCGTATCGGCAGGCTTTACAGTGATTTCCGGGTCTATCAATCCGGTGGGACGCACCAACTGCTCCACCACTTGTTGCTGATTTTTGGCTTCGTACTCTGAAGGTGTAGCAGACACAAAGACACACTGACGCATCACCTGTTCAAACTCTTCAAAGCGTAGCGGACGGTTATCAAGTGCAGACGGCAGGCGGAAGCCATAATCCACCAGATTCTCTTTGCGCGCCCTATCGCCTTTGTACATGCCGCCCACTTGCGGCACGGTGACATGCGATTCGTCTATGATCATCAGCGCATTCTTAGGCAAATAGTCAATCAGTGTCGGTGGCGCGTCACCCGGTTGGCGGCCTGACAAATGCCGCGAATAATTTTCAATGCCTTTGCAAAACCCCAACTCGTTGAGCATTTCCAAGTCATAGCGCGTGCGCTGCTCTATGCGCTGCGCCTCGACCAACTTGTTATTCTTGACGTACCAATCCACGCGCTCGCGCAGTTCCACCTTGATCTTTTCAATGGCACGCAACGTGGTTTCGCGCGGCGTGACGTAGTGACTGGAGGGATACACAGTGAAACGCGGCACTTTGTGGAAAATCTGGCCGGTGAGTGGATCAAACACCGTGAGCGTTTCTACTTCGTCGTCAAACAAGGAAATACGTATTGCGGTCTCCGAATTTTCTGCCGGAAACACATCAATGATCTCGCCACGCACCCTGAAAGTACCACGCGCAAAATCGTATTCGTTGCGCTCATATTGCATCCCTGTTAACCGCAGGATCACGTCACGCTGGCTCATTTTGTCGCCTTGCGCCAAGTGCAACACCATCCCTTGATAATCCACCGGGTCGCCGATACCGTAGATAGCCGACACCGAAGCCACGATGATGCTGTCTTCGCGCTCCAGCAAGGCTTTCGTTGCTGAAAGGCGCATCTGCTCTATATGCTCGTTAATGCTGGAATCTTTCTCGATGAACAGATCGCGCGACGGTACGTAGGCCTCTGGCTGGTAGTAGTCGTAGTAAGAAACGAAATACTCCACCGCGTTATTGGGGAAAAACTCGCGGAATTCAGAATATAGCTGTGCGGCCAAGGTCTTATTGGGTGCCATAACAATGGCTGGCCGCCCCAATTGAGCAATGACATTAGCCATGGTGTAGGTCTTGCCTGAGCCGGTCACCCCTAGTAGCGTCTGAAAACGCATCCCCTCATTGATGCCCCGCACCAGATTTTCTATGGCTTGAGGCTGGTCTCCCGCAGGCTGAAAAGGTTGGTGAAGCTGAAATAGGCTGTTAGGGAAAGTAATGGTCATGGTGATGCCATTTTAACCGCATGGTGAACTTTATCGCGTTATGCTTAATCCTAAACTGAGACTTCAAGCTCAAACACCAATAAGGGAAACTGCAATGCAAAAAATTATCGTCGCCTGCCTCATCTTGCTATGTTGCACACAAGTCAGTGCAGAGCCTAACCAGGACACTTTCATGAAAGTGTTTTTTTCCGTGATACAAATTCATGTGGAAGATAAAAATGGCGAACATGGCGTAGGTTCTGGCATTGTGGTAAGTCTCAACCATATTGCCACTAATTGCCATGTGCTGGCTAATGCGCGTGGCGTACTGGCTTCTCAGGGCGAAGAAAACTACAGACCGGTGGCATTGCAAGCTGACTGGAAACATGATCTTTGCATACTAAGATTTGATGACCTTCCGCTAAAACCAGTACCACTCGGCAATATCGCCTCGATCAAATACGAACAAGCCATATTTGCGCTAGGACATTCAGGCGGCTTGATAGTCCCCAGTCCTTCAGTAGGCAGGATTAAAGCGCTATACACTTTGGATGACAGCCAGATCATTCGCTCTTCCGCACGTTTTAGCATGGGGGCCAGCGGCAGCGCTCTATTTGATGAAGAAGGCAATTTGCTGGGGATCAACACATTCAAAAGTCCTGGCCGTAACGGCTTTTTCTATGCGCTACCTGTGGACTGGGTGAAAAAACTAATATCAGCACCAGAAGTCGCCGTGGCGACCGCATCTGAAAAACCTTTCTGGGATGCTCCAGAGGAGCAACGCCCGTTTTTCATGCGCGTAGTGCCGTATTTGCAAGCAGAAGAATGGGTATCGCTCAAGAACGTAGCGCAATTGTGGACTGAGCAAGAAGCCAATAATGCCGAATCCTGGTATCACCTTGGCTTGGCAGAGGCACGCCAACATGACGAAACAGCCGCGCTCCGGCACTTGAGCAAAGCGCTTGAACTCAACTCACAACATGCCGATGCGCTCTATGAGCTGGGGCTAATCGCTGCCAGCCACAAAGACAAGATTGAAATGCAGCGCATCAATGTGGCGCTCAACCAACTCAACGATGAAATGGCCGAGGAGTTCAGAAAAACAGTAGGTTGCGGCGAATCCTGTCAATAAGGGCAATTGAAACTCTTAATCCAGCGAAACGTCATGGCGGTTTCGCTGTATGGCGTTTATGCGTAAAATTGCGCCCTTTAATATAGCCCAAATGACTGGACAGTAATTTTGGAACTCTCGCAACGCGTTCAAGCCATCAAGGAATCTCCCACCCTCGCCGTTACTGCCCGTGCAGGCAGGCTCAAAGCTGAAGGCCGTGACATCATCGGCCTTGGTGCTGGTGAGCCAGACTTTGACACCCCACAGCACATCAAAGATGCCGCCAAGCAAGCCATAGACAATGGCTTTACCAAATATACGCCGGTAGCTGGCATTCCAGGCCTGAAAAAAGCCATCGTAGAGAAACTCAGAAAAGAGAACGGTTTTAACTACACGGTAAACGAAGTCATCGTCGGTGTCGGCGGCAAGCAATGTATTTTCAATCTGGCATTGGCAGTACTCAATCCAGGTGATGAAGTCACCATCCCTGCACCGTATTGGGTGTCGTATGCCGATATTGCCTTGGTCGCCGAAGCCAAACCCATAGTGATCGAATGTGGTATCGAACAAGGGTTCAAATTGCTTCCATGGCAACTTGAGGCTGCGATCACGCCAAAAACAAAATTATTCTTCATCAATTCGCCGTCAAATCCCACGGGTTCTGTCTATACGATGGCGGAACTCAAAGCTTTGGGCGAAGTCCTGAAAAAACATCCGCACGTACTGGTTGCTACTGACGATATGTACGAACACGTCAATCTCGCCGGAGTGCCTTTCGTCAACATTCTCAATGCCACGCCAGAACTGATGTCCCGCACCATCGTGCTGAACGGAGTTTCCAAGGCCTACTCGATGACCGGTTGGCGCATAGGCTATGCAGCGGGACCTGCCAACATCATCAAGGCGATGGAGATATTACAGTCACAATCCACCTCCAATCCCACTTCAATCTCGCAAGTTGCCGCACAAACAGCATTAGAGGGCGATCAAGGTTGCATCACACCTATGGTGGCAGCATTCCGTGAGCGTCATGCCTTCGTAGTGAAGCGCTTCAATGAGATTCCCGGATTGCATTGTATCGAAGCAGGCGGCGCGTTCTACGCCTTCCCCGATGCCAGAGCCGCTATCGCCAGCCTGCACCAGCGCGGCAAGATCGCGGCAGCGACCGATATGGCACTTGCTGACTATCTGCTGGAAAGCGTAGGTGTTGCGGTGGTGCCCGGTTCGGCGTTCGGCGCAGAGGGTTATTTCCGCATCTCTTTTGCGACCTCGATGGACAACCTTAAGGAAGCATTAAGTCGTATAGAAAAAGCCTTGAGCTGATTAACCCAAGGCATCACGCAGCCGATACCACATCATTCCCAGCACCAATGCTGGTGTACGCAGCAACTTCCCACCAGGAAAGTCACGATGCGGAATACGCGCCATCACATCCAAGCGCTCGGCTTGGCCAGCGATGGCTTCCGCTACTAACTTCCCTGCCAAGCCCGTCAATGCAACGCCGTGACCTGAAAATCCTTGTAGGTAATACACGTTAGGCGCGACCCGCCCAAAATCCGGCGCACGGTTCATGGTGATGTCCACAAAGCCGCCCCAGGTATATGCAACCTTGGTATTTTTGAGTTGCGGAAAAGTCTGCACCATGCGCGCTTGCATATTCGCGGTGAGATTAGGTGGTGTCATGGCGCTATAACTCACCCGCCCACCATAAATCATGCGTTTGTCAGCAGAAAAGCGGAAATAGTCCAAAATGAAATTGGTATCGCACACCGCAGAATCGCTAGGGATAAGCTCAGCGGCCAACTCTGGTGTTATCGGTTCGGTGCCGATGATGTAGGTGCCGACGGGCATAATGCGCTTAGCCAGTTTGGGCGCGAGTTTGGGTGACACTTCGGGCAAATACATATTACCTGCCAGTACCACGAACTTGGCCTTCACTTTGCCGTTTTCAGTGTGTAATTGCACGGTCTCGCCTTGCTGCATGGCGTGAACGGGAGAATTCTGGAAAATCTGTACACCTAATCCGGAAGCCGCTTTAGCTAAGCCTAAACAATAATTAAGCGGATGTAGATGGCCTGACTGCGGGTCGTAATAACCACTGTGGTAGCGCGAACTGTTGATCCAGCGTTTGATGTTGGCGGACGGAATCCACCCTACCTGATAGTCGTAGCGCGCTGCCATACCATCAAACCAGGTGCGTAATTTTTCGCCCTTACGCGAACTCGTGGCCACACCCAAAAATCCGCTTTTGAGGTCGCAATCAATGTCAAAGCGTTGCACACGCTCGCGCACCAACTCCAAGGCTTCCAGGCTCATGTCCCACACTTGTTTGGCGGCCTCAAACCCTACGGCTTTTTCGATGACATCCTGCTCACAAGCCAAGCCTGCGATGATCTGCCCGCCATTGCGCCCGCTTGCACCGAAACCGATGTGGCTGGCTTCTAACACCACTACCGAGTAACCGCGATCTGCAAGCTCTATCGCCGCTGATAAGCCCGCAAATCCGCCACCGACCACGCATACGTCGGCTTCGATATCGCCTTGCAGTGTTGGATAATTAGGCTGCGTGTTGGCGCTGGCCGCGTAGTAGGAATTTTGCGTGAGCTTGAGTTCGGCGCCCAACATCACTTGATCGCCATGCGTCCACACAGCCAGGTCCACACCAGCGTCGCAGCAGCATTTGAAGTCAACTCTGCATGGTCGTATGGCGGAGAAACCTCGGTGCAATCCATCCCTACCCAGTTCAGGTCGTGCCATGCTTCCAGCAGCGTCATTGCTTGCGCGGTGGTCAGCCCGCCCACTTCCGGTGTGCCTGTACCCGGGGCAAAGGCTGGATCTAGCGCGTCAATGTCGAAGGTCAAGTAAAGCGGTGGATTGCCTGCTTTTGCCATCCGCACACGCACTTCATCTATCACGCTTTGCAACGCGGCGCCGTCACGCCCACGCAATTCACGCGCGGTGTAGATACGCCCGCCTTGGCCGCTCACAAACTCCCGTGCCGCGCGTTCGCCAGAAGAACGAATGCCGATCTGCACAAACGCTTGCGGATCAACCAGCCCTTCGGTAATGGCCTCATACACCCAAGTGCCGTGGCCGGACGGTTCGCCAAAGTGTGAAGTCCAGGTATCGCAATGCGCGTCGAAATGAATACAGGCGAGCGGCTTACCAACATGCTGGCGATAGGCACGTAGCAAAGGCAACGTAATGGAATGGTCACCCCCCAGCCACACCATTTGATGCTTGGCAATTAAGCTGCTGGCCTGCGGCATCAAAGCGCTCCGCATGGCATCAATGCTGGTATTGGGCAACAGCAAATCACCCAAATCCGCCAATTGCCCCACGGGACTAGTATCAAAAAATGGGTGTTCATCACCGCACAGCATATGGCTGGCTTTGCGAATGGCGCTGGGGCCAAAACGCGCACCGGGGCGGTTGGTCACGCTACCATCCCAACTGATTCCGGCAACGGCAAAAGGTGCCGTTGCCTCGGCGGTGATAGGCACACCCAAAAAACCGCCCGTGACAACGTAAGGAAAACCGTGATTCATCATCAAGCCAACGAAACGATCGCCTCAATTTCTACCAACACATCACGCGGTAATTTAGCCACTTGCACGGTAGAACGTGCTGGCGTGTGGCTGCCAAAGGCTTCGGCGTAGATGCCGTTCATCACGGCGAAATCATCCAGATTCTTCAGGAATACGGTGGTCTTGACCACTTTGGACAGGTTGGCATCTGCGGCCTCTATCACCGCACGCAGATTGGCTAACACTTGATTCGTCTGCACGGTAATGTCGCCTTCCACCAAGCTGCCGTCCGCCCGTAGCGGGATTTGACCAGAGGTGAATAGCAAGTCGCCAACCACCATGGCTTGGGAATAAGGGCCGATTGCTGCTGGGGCGTTTGGAGTTTGAATGATGTGCATGTGAAAAATCCTTGTTAAAAAAGTTAAAAAATAAAGAACCTCGTTCGTGCTGAGTAGTTTTCCGTCCCCCTTCGATAAACCGCGCTACGCGCGGCACTCAGGGCGAACGGAAAACGTATCGAAGCAGGAATTCTAATTATCTGAATATTGAAAGTGTACTCGTTTGACGTTACAGAAAATCTCATAGGCGATGGTACCCGCAGCTTTTGCCACTTCATTGGCAAGCACCTGATCACCCCATAATTCAACTTTACTACCGATACTGGCATCGGAGTTGTCAGTAAGGTCAACAAACAACATATCCATTGATACGCGGCCTATCAGCTTGGTAAGCTTCCCGTCCACAGCCGCAGGTGCGTCAATCGCCGCTCTAGGATAACCATCAGCATAGCCGCACGCCACCACACCTACCGTGGTGTCGCGCTCGGCGGTAAAGATGCTGCCATAGCCTATAGATTCGCCCTTAGCTATTTTTCGTACCGAAATGATGGGTGAAGTCAGTTGCATCACTGCCCGCAATGGCGTGTCTGGCTGAAACAAAGGGTCTGCGCCGTAGAGCATGATGCCCGGCCGCGCCCAGTCGCTATGTGCGCTTTTCCACCCAAGAATGGCGGCAGAATTGGCAAGACTGACGGTTGG
>JANYIK010000008.1 GCA_025362115.1 Methylophilaceae bacterium | reverse complement strand
CAGGCCTTGCAGATAATCATAAGTGCTGGAGTTCGATACCGTGATACTGCCGGGGCTGCATCGCATCCCCAGGAAGAAAGACAGCCCGCTATTGCTGTGGGAAGACGTGGCGATCGAGGGTGCCGCGTCCCAACTCATCGCCGCGCCGTATGTGCCGAAACACAAGCGCGACGGCCTGCCCAGCACTTATGATTATCTGCAAGACTTGGAACAGGAGCGCGATGCCAACGAAGTGGCGCGGGTGCTGTATGTGGCGGCCACGCGCACCAAGCGGCGTTTGCATTTGGTGGCAGCGGTAAAACTGGACAGCAAGGGAGAGATCAAGGCTCCGGCCAATACTCTGCTGGACTTGTTGTGGGACAGCGTGGGAGGGGAGTTTCTGGCACTTCCTTCCCCCTTCCAGGGGGAAGCTAGACCTGTCCTGAGCTTGTCGAAGGAGGATGGGGGTGCGCTGAATGCTGAGAACCCCCACCTAAACCCTCCCCCTGAAAAGGGGAGGGAGTTCATTCCCAGCCTGATCCGCTTGCCTTATCCTGCGGTGCCGGCCATGTTGCAAGCCAACACGCCGACGTTGGCGACTCCCGCTTATGAGGAAGCTGCCAAGGAGGAAGACTTTTCCAGTATTGAGATCAGCAGCGGCACGCTGGCTCACCTTTACATGGAAATGTTTGCCAAGGAAGGCATAGCAAATTGGCCGCTGGAGCGAGTGCAGAGTCTCGCTGGAGCCATGACGCGCTGGTTGACGCAGCAAGGTTATGATCAAGCTGAATCGCAAACCAATGCCAAACGGGTAATGCAGGCGCTGCTGATTACCTTGCAGTCCGAGCCGGGGCGCTGGATATTGGATCGTGCCGATGCACAAAGTGAATATGTGTTGGCTGCTGTGGATGGTGAGCGGGTACGGCTGCACGTCATTGACCGCACTTTTGTAGAAAAAGGCGAAAGATGGGTGATTGATTACAAGCTTGTCGGCGATAATGCCAACCTTCAGCAACAGGCCACGCAATATCGTCCGCAGTTGATGCGCTATGCCGCGCTGTTTGCCGATGAAGGCCACCCGATTCGCATGGGCATTTACTTTGTGGGGCAGGGGCAGTTGGTGGAGTTGTAGTAATTAATTGTGGGTTCTGGGAAACTCTATTTGCTTCGATATGTTTTCCGTTCGCCCTGAGTGCCGCGCGTAGCGCGGTGTATCGAAGGCTGGGAAAAACTACTCAGCATGAACGGGCTTTGTTAGAAGCTCTATTATTAACTTTCAGGAATAAACATGAAGTATTCGGAACGAATCAATTTGTTATACGGCATCTGTTGTGCCGACGCGCAGCGAAACATAGGATCCCAGCAGAACTCGGGTCAGCCACCGCACGATGTGTTGCAAAGTACCCATCTGGACGACTACGATGCGCTGGATTCGGCTACTTTCCTCGCCTGTTTCATCACTTTCAAGGCCATCCAGCACGCCGGACGTTCTCCGGCGGAGGAGCGCCAGCATAACTTCGAGATGCTCAGCGTGTATCAGGCCTACGCCATGATGGTGTTGGCGTATTTCACCCTGCCGTTGGGCGAAGAGGGCGTTGCGCCAGACTTGGTGAAGTCTTCTGTGGTGCTGGTCAAGACCCTGTTTGCAGGCGTGAGCGAAGAAGAATGGGCAGAAATCATGGAGGCCGGGCAGCGCAAATTTCATCTGGTGGGTAACGCCACCGAGGAACATTGGGCTGAGTTCAGAGAGAACTTGGATAAAGCCGTAGTGGCTTATCTGGTGGCTGGTACTGACGATGATGCGCCGATTGAGAAGGAAGAGGTTATACCGCTGTTCTCTACGTTATTAAGCGGCCTGTGCGAGGCCTTTGAAAGTACATGAAAAAACCACTGGTTTGGCGCTTGTTAGCGGTCGTTCTGCTCTTGCTGGTGCTGTTTTTTGCTGCGCACTGGTTGGGTTTGCGTGAGCATTTCAATCATGATTTTATCCGCCAGCGCATCGAGCAGAATCAGGTCAGTGGCTTGTTGTTGTTTGTGCTGTTATTTGTGTTAGGCAATCTGGTGCAAATCCCTGGCTGGGTGTTTCTGGCAGCAGCAGTGCTGGCGTTGGGGCAAAGCATGGGCGGGGTGGTGACTTATGTGGCGGCTTGCACTTCGTGCGCGGTCACGTTTGTATTGATACGCGCCATAGGTGGCGATGCATTGCGTCAACTGGAGCATCCGCTGGCGGTGAAGATTATGCAAAAGCTGGCGTCACGCCCAGTCTTTAGTGTGGTGTTGTTACGGACACTCTTCCAAACCATGCCTGCTGTGAATTATGCGCTGGCTATGTCTGGCATTCCGTTTCGCCAATATCTGCTGGGAACCTTGCTGGGATTGCCTTTGCCGATTTTTCTTTATTGTATGTTTTTTGACTATCTGGCAAAAATGTTGCATTTATAGGGCGGATAAGCGTAGCGTTATCCGCCATATGCCGATTATTTCTTACCACCACATAGCGTTTCACAAGGCACGCCATCCCCGTCGCCATCTAGCGTTTTAACGCCACACTGCGTCAGTGCGTATTTGGCCTCCTCGCACGAGATCATTTCTGCACAGCGTTTTTTGGCGCACCCTAACAGCGGAGCCGCGTGAGGCAAGTCGTTTGGGTGCTGTTTGCGCCACTCCCAAGGCGGGGTCGGGTTGCTTTGCGACCACAGCCCAAGCTGCGCTTTTTTAGCTTGCGCCTGCAATGCAATTAAAGCGCGATTGCTGTGGAAATTGGAGTACTCCCAAGCCATGCCACGGCGGATTTGCTCGGCATTGACATCCAAACTACCGATACGCACATGCCCCAGTGTACGGCCATATTGATCGAGTGCCTGGCTGCTGACATTGACCTGCTTTCCTAGCACCATGTCGGAAAGGGCGCGTTTTGAGGCATCGCCAAAAAGTTGGGCTTTTTCCGGCGCGTCTATCTCCACCAAACGAATTTTTACCAAGCTGCTGGCACGCCGCACCAGCACCGTGTCGCCGTCCATCACCGCAACAACCTTGGCGCTGAAGTCTTCGGCGTAAGCGAGGTTGGATAGGCAAAGCAATAACAGCAGTAAGGGGCGCATGGTGTTTTTTGCAAAGTGGAATGAGAGTTAAGCATAGCAGATATGTAGATTCGTCATTCCCGTGTAGACGGGAATCTAGTCAAGCATCCAATATTGCAGTATTTACCTTTGTAGGAGCGCCGCCCCCGTCCCTTCGACAAGCTCAGGACAGGCTTGGAGTTGCGTTGGCGGCTGCGGCAGAAGGGGTTGAAAGCCCCCTCGCCCGCAGGCGGGAGAGGGTTGGGAAGAGGGCAGAATCAAAAAGATGTAGGGTGGCGTTAGGCGCCGTAACCCACCGATATGACAAGGGCGATCAGGGTTCAGGCCACGACTAACTCTACCTGCTTTCCGGCGCGAGTGGCCAGTGTCACCAGCATGTCTAGGCTGAATTTGTCGCGCTTGCCGCGCACCAGATCAGAAACGCGGGATTGGCCGATGCCGAGGTGCTCCGAGGCCTGCGCCTGTGTCCAGCCGCGTTCGGCGATGTTGGTGCGCAGAGTTGCCATCAGTTCGGCGCGCATCGCCATGATGGCGGCTTCTTCGGGCGAAAACCCCAAGTCGGCAAACACGTTGCCGCTGGATTCGACCACGGGTTCCTTGCTCATTTTAGTCCTCCAATCTGCGATAGCGGCGGGTGGCCAGTTCAAAACCGGCCTCGCGCCGCACATCCGCCGGGAAGCCCGGTAGGTCGCCAAGACTGGAGCCTATGAAACGCAGTTTTTTCATGTAGGAATTATATTGAAACTTTGATAATTATCAAAGTATTTTGATTTTCGGGGCTGGGTATTACAAGGGAATCCCGGATTACGCCGTTGTCAACATCACATACGGCGGAATGCGTTGCACTTTTCCGCCCTACGCGAGTTACTTGCTCCCCCTCTCCCCTTGTGGGAGAGGGTTGGGGTGAGGGGGCAAAAAATGTAGGGGGTGGCGTTAGGCGCACAGCGCCGTAACCCACCGTTCACCGCGTGGGCAACGAGTTGCCCACCCTACAGTCGCTACAAGTATCCTCTCCGCTTTAAATTACCTGTTGTAATGACAATCAGACTCCGTAAACCACTCTTGGCTCGAAGCCTTCTTGCTGATAGGCCACTGACATTCAAAACACGGTCGCCTGTTACATCGTAAACATGTAAAACAATCTCGGTATTCTCGCTAAGTTGTTCAAAACTAATAGTTAACGGACTGATGGTCAATTTGATTTGTGCTGAAAATTCCGAATTTGTGAAGTTTGTCATTGCGATTCCCTTTTGGTTGTTTGGTTTCTTTAATAAAGAAAGCCAAATTTATCCTACTTGATATACCAGCATTGTGATTGGTATACCAAGAATGGGTGTTTGCACAATTATTTACATTCCACAGTTATCACGTAATTGTTGACGTTATTGGTTGTGGGATTACCTACAATGTTGTAACCAGAAGGACATTTTTCCCCAGCTTTGGCGAAAGCGGATTCTGCAGACGGCCCTTCAACAAACCAGATTGGTTTTCCATTTGGGCCATTTGCAACTCCACTAGCAGTGGCACAGCCTGAAACGATAACGCAAATCCATAACAATCCTAGATGTTTAGAGTACATAAACCATCTCCTTATTTGGTATAAAAAAACTTGTTCAAAAGAGCTAAAAAACCTCCCGCGTTTCCAGAAACTCAATATCCGGGTAGCGTTCTTGCGCCATCGCCAGATTGACTCGGTTAGGAGCTAGATACACATAATCATCCGCACCATCCAGCGCCACGTTGTAGCCGTATTTGTCGGCAATCGCTTTCAAATCGGCATCCTTGCCGCGCAGCCATCTGGCGGTAGAGCAGTCGAAAGGCTCGAACACCACATCCACGCCATACTCAAATTCCAGGCGGTGTGCTACCACGTCGAATTGTAACGTACCCACCGCCCCAAGGATTAGGTCATTCGATTGCAATGGCCTGAATAGCTGCGAAGCGCCTTCCTCAGCTAGTTGCAGCAGGCCTTTTTGCAGTTGCTTCATTTTCAGCGGATTTTTGATGCGGGCGCGGCGGAAGTGTTCCGGCGCGAAGGACGGGATGCCGGTGAATTTCAGGTCCTCGCCTTCGGTGAAAGCGTCGCCTAATTTAACAGTCCCGTGGTTGGG
>JANYIK010000004.1 GCA_025362115.1 Methylophilaceae bacterium | reverse complement strand
ATTTTCGCTGAATATTGAAAATCACTTTTCAACCGACCAGTCGTGGTACGCATCCAAGCCATGTGCATGGCGCTGGTAATCACACCAAATTCAAACAATGAGGCATTAGGAATAGTTTGTAGTTTATCGCCCGCGATGAGTTCTGCGCTTGCATAAGCAATGGGAATATAAGCGCGGCGCTCGGAAGAAACCCTAGGCAAAGCCAAGTAATTGGTTTTAGGTTGGCGAATTTCGGCAAACAAAGTTGGGAAATTGGCCATTTCCCTGGTCGGCGCTTTGGCGCTAGCTAATCGCATGGCTTTTACCGCTTCTACCCGCTTTAACACTTCTGGCATGGTTCTAAGCGTTTGCGGCGGGCAATCTACCAGCCATAAACAATAGCGTGCAATACCGTTTATAAATTCATCCCCCATTGCAAAAGCTTTAATCCAGATGGCTGCTAGCGGTTCTTTTGCAATCAGCTCGATTTTTTCTGCTTCTGACAAAATCAGGTTTCCGCCATCGGCAGGCTTGTTACCATTCACCATAGTCGATACTTTACAAATCGGATCTGTGCGCGGCATTACAACCAGATTAGGTGCATCTGCTAGATATGGGTTGATATTGCTGGCCTTAATAGCGTGAGGTTCGCCCTTGATGTCCTCGTATTCATAAATCGTCTTGTCGGCCACATCCTGCAAGCCGAAGCCGACAATCACGCAATGAACGGCAGCCTTGCCTCTGGCTTCGTTGCTCCAACTGAAGGTGCGGTGGGCGAAATGGATGTGTACACCGTGCGCCAGTAACCAACTCCATAACACGCCCACCTGCTCACCCTGAGTGATGCTGTTAGTGGAGACGAAAGCGCAACGGATTCTGCTTCCCTCGCCCTGCATAGCGGGGAGAGGGATTGAGGGTGAGGGGTGCTGTTGCAACGCAGCCAAGATACTTTCCAAGACACCATCGCTGTTCTGCAAAAAATCGTGATTCCAGAAACGCAGCACACGAATACCATGCTGAGCAAGCATGGCGGTACGTTGTGCGTCATATTCCGCTTGCTCGTTATGCTGCCCGCCATCCAGTTCTATCGCCAATTTGGCTTCAGCACAGTAAAAATCCAGTATGTAATCCGCCACAGGGTGCTGTCGGCGGAATTTGAAATCAAAGAATCGCCTGTCTCGCAAAAGCTGCCAGAGCTTTTGTTCGGCATCCGTAGCTGAAGCACGCAATTCGCGCGCGTATGCCTTAAGTTTTTCTTCGGTGGCGAGGTCGCGTTTTGCGCCCCTCACCCCTACCCCTCTCCCCATCACATGGGGCGAGGGGTTTATGTAACGTGCAGCCTTGACATACCAGGCGGCGACAAAATCCAGCAGTCCAGCGTTTTTAACACCGTTGCAAGCCCACTCCATGTCAGTTTTTTGCGCTGCCGACTGGTTGGATTTGCCTACAAACGGCGGATTACCCAGCACGTAGCTGCACCGCTCCGGCGGCAGCACATCTGCCCAATCCAGCCGCAGCGCATTGCCACACACGATGTGCGGCGTGGCTTTGAGCGGGATACGCGAGTAGTAAGCCCCGAATTCTTCCGACACGCGCATGTTCATCTGGTGGTCGGTGAGCCACAGCGCCACCTGGGCGATCTGAGCGGGGAATTCCTCAATCTCGATACCGTAGAACTGGTCCACGTCCACGTTGATCAATTGCTGCACGTCCAGCACCTGCTGGCCGTGGTTGTGCGAGGCGCGCAAGACTTCGAGCTCCAGCAAGCGCAGTTCGCGGTAGGTAATCACCAGGAAATTGCCACAGCCGCAAGCGGGGTCAAGAAACTTGAGGGTACGCAACTTTTTGTGGAACTCGAATAGCCGGTTTTTGCTGGTTTTGACTTTGTCGAATTCCGACCACAGTGCATCGAGGAACAGTGGCTTGATGAGCTTGAGGATGTTTTCTTCGCTGGTGTAGTGCGCCCCTAGGTTGCGGCGGGCTTTTTCGTCCATGATGCTTTGGAACAGGCTGCCGAAAATGGCGGGCGAGATGACGCTCCAATCCAGCGCGCATAGCTCCAGCAGGGCTTCGCGCATGGCGCTGTCAAACGCGGCGGGAGGCAGTGCTTCCTCAAACAGTTTGCCATTGACGTAGGGGAAGGCAGCCAGGTCTTCGTCCAGGTTTTTCAGGCGATTTTCCGGCGCAGTGTTCAGGACATAAAACAGCGTGCTGATGTGGTGCGCGAGGTCGCTGCCGTCCTCACGGGTTTTATTTTCGATGTAGTCCTGAAACAGGCGTTTGTCGAAAATGCTGGTGTCTTCGGCAAAAAGACAGAACAGTAGCCGCACCAGGTAAAGCTCCAGCGCATGGCCTGTGTAGCCCACAGTCTTAAGCGCGTCGTGCAGCTTGCCCATGCGCTCGGCAGCACGGATGTTGATGGGGTCTTGCGACTTGATGACCTGCGTCTGGTAACCGGCAATAAAGCCGAATAGCTTGACGTTTTTGTAAAGGTCGGCGAGCGGGAATTCGACGTACTCTTGCCCCTCACCCTGCCCTCTCCCCGCAAGCGGGGAGAGGGTATAGAGCCGCAAACGGGCGAAGTCGCAGACCAGCACATATTGAGGCAGATCGCGCTCGGCGATACCGGGGAAGTAATCCAGCGCCTGGTCGTAGGCGCGGTCGAGGTTCTTGCCGCGTGACTTCATTTCGACCAGCAGGATGCCCGGCCAGAACAAATCTACATAGCCGTCTTTGTTTCCGTACTTTTTGACATTGTGCTCAAAGCTGGCGATGCGCTTGTTGGTAATGCCAAAGACCTCGAAGAAATCAATCAGGAACGGTTTCGCTTCGCCGTCTTCATAATGCGCGTCAGCCCACTGCTTGGAGAACGCCAAAGCGCGACTTTTGATCTCGTTCCAGCTTAAGGGCATAGAAACCCTTCAATGGTGATGTTACTGGTGTTGAACATGTTAACGATAGACCTCGCGCCTATGCCCAATGCGAATGACCAGAATCACCAATTTTTCATCTTGAACTTCGTACACCACGCGGTAATTGCCTACGCGTATGCGGCGCAGGCCAGAAAACTCGCCCTTGAGCACACTGCCCGCAGCGGGGTTGGTTTTTAGCTGGTCAATGGCATTGATGATACGTTGCCGGTCTTCGCCTTCTATTTTTGCCAACGCCTTGGCGGCGCTTTGTTTAATGCTGAGCGAGTAAGTCACGTTTCACCTGCTCCCAATCCAGCACTGGGTCGGCGGGGTCGCGCAGCACTTCTATGGCGCGGGAAATATCTTCAAAATCTTCCAAGTAGTATTCAACCGCTTGGCGCACCACTTCGGCGCGGGTGCGGCGCAACTGGCTGGCGGCTGCGTCTAGCGATTGCACCAGGTCATCGGGTAGCCTTGCGGTAATTTGGCTCATGGTAAACTCCGTGAATTCAATGAATGTCAATGACTTCATTGTAGATCAATGCTTAATGAAGTCAAACGAAAAAACTCTTGTAAACATCCTCGCCAACCCGCTTTAAATTCTGCTGAACGCCTGCTGTGCGCGCATGAACAAGGAAATCTGTCCGCTGATAATCTTGACTTCTTCCATCGTTAATTTCTGTGGTTTCCCTGCCAGGAATGTGCTCAAGGCTTTGGGTTCCAGCACCCACATTTCGCGGAAAGCGCTGGCCGGTTGTTCAATATTCCAGCCGGGGAAAAGCACCACCGGCCACACGTCGAAATCCTTGCCAACGTTGAGTTTTAGAGCGGCTTTCAGCCAACCAGCTTGTGACTTGGCTTGCTCTACGGGATTTTGTTTGAGCGGTTTGCCGTTGAGCAAAATCGTCTCGCCGTCAAATTGCAGTCTGCTGCCATCGCGCTGTGATAATGCTTGCGTCTCAATGGTAAACACGCCTGCTGTGCCAACAATGACGTGATCCACGTCCACATCATCACTTTGCAAGTCATGAAACACGCGGTAACCCTGTTCACGCAGGCCTTCCAGCAACTCACCAACGTATTGTTCGCTTTCTGCGGCCTGCTTCATATAGCCCATTTCCGGACTCACGCGCCACAAGTTGAAGCTGGCATAAGCCACCGTCAACATCGCCAATAACGTAGCGGGGTAAGGGCTGCGCATGGCCGGTTCCAGGTAATACCACCACTCCAAGCCTGCAAACAGCGCCAGCATCGCCGCGATAATGACGGGGATAGTGACCTTCTCAAACATCAGCTCCTCCCAACGGTCTTGCGACGATTGGCCGGGCTGGCGCGCAGGAGACGGTGTGATTGGAGATTGTTTTTTTTGCATCATAATTCCGCTTTACTTTACCACGATAAAATACCATGTATTTGGACGTGTATCTTGCAACGCATCTCCCGCCCCGGCCACGCCGACCAAACCATCAACAAAAAGACAAGCAGTTTGGCGCAGGAGTCAGCGTAAAAATCTCTCTGCCAAAAAACGCAATCGCTGCTTTACAACAGCGTTACGCTTAAACCCTCAGCGCCAAATAATCGTCATTCCGGCCTCCGCCGGAATGACGCTAAAGAAACGCCTTGTGCAACACGCTCACTACGCCATCAATCCAGAAATAAAACCGCTCGCCTCTTGAAAAAAACACCCTGCGCCCCTATTATTAGCACTCGAAGGGAATGAGTGCTAAAACCATTTTCCCCTACCGCTTTTTAATCGTTTTTAACTCAATTGGAGATGTTACCCATGAAAATTCGTCCATTGCACGACCGTGTAATCGTCAAACGCTTGGAAGAAGAGCGCAAAACCGCTTCCGGCATCGTAATCCCCGACACCGCTACCGAAAAACCTGACCAAGGCGAAGTTATCGCCGTGGGTCCTGGCAAAAAAGATGACAACGGCAAGGCTATCGCGCTGGATGTCAAAGTAGGCGACAAAATTCTGTTCGGCAAATATTCCGGCCAAACCGTAAAGGTTTCTGGCGAAGAACTGCTCGTTATGCGCGAAGAAGACATCATGGGCGTAGTAGAAGCTTAAAGCGGCATCTTTGGCTTTGATGCTGCGTTTCGCGCTTTTCTGCGGTGCTTGCATACTAAAATGTATGTGCCGCCCCTCGAAAATCACGCGCCTTGCCTGAAAGCCAAATACTTGCTTTGTTTACGTTAAATTTTATTAGGAGAAACAAATAATGGGTGCTAAAGACGTACGTTTCGGCGATGAAGTTCGCCACAAAATGGTTGCTGGTGTGAATGTGCTGGCAAATGCTGTAAAAATTACTCTGGGTCCTAAAGGCCGCAATGTGGTACTGGAGCGCTCCTACGGCGCGCCTACCATCACCAAGGACGGTGTATCCGTTGCCAAGGAAATCGAACTGAAGGACAAGTTCGAGAACATGGGCGCACAAATGGTGAAGGAGGTCGCTTCCAAGACTTCCGACGTAGCCGGTGACGGCACCACCACCGCAACTGTGCTGGCTCAAGCCATCATCCGCGAAGGCATGAAATCAGTTGCCGCCGGCATGAACCCGATGGACCTGAAGCGTGGTATCGACAAAGCTGTTGTGGTTTGCGTGGAAGAACTCAAGCGCCTGTCCAAGCCATGCACCACCAGCAAGGAAATCGCGCAAGTAGGCAGCATTTCCGCCAACTCTGATCCCACCATTGGCGAAATCATCGCCAACGCCATGGACAAAGTGGGTAAAGAAGGTGTGATTACTGTAGAAGACGGTTCAGGCCTGGAAAGTGAACTGGATGTGGTGGAAGGGATGCAGTTTGACCGTGGTTACCTGTCCCCATACTTCATCAACAATGCTGAAAAACAAATCTCTCTGCTGGAAAATCCTTACGTACTGCTGTTCGACAAGAAAATCTCCAACATCCGTGACCTGTTGCCAACCCTGGAACAAGTGGCCAAGGCTGGCCGTCCGTTGCTGATCATCGCAGAAGACGTAGATGGCGAAGCACTAGCCACCCTGGTGGTCAACAATATCCGCGGCATCCTCAAGACTACCGCGGTCAAGGCTCCTGGCTTTGGCGACCGCCGCAAGGCCATGCTGGAAGACATCGCCATTCTCACCGGTGGTACTGTCATCGCAGAAGAATTGGGCTTAAAGCTGGAAAACATTACATTGAATGATTTGGGTCAGGCCAAGCGCATTGAAGTGGGTAAAGAAAACACCACCATCATTGACGGTGCTGGTGCTGAAGCCAACATCAAGAGCCGCGTGGAACAAATCCGCAAGCAAGTGGAAGATGCTTCCAGCGATTACGACCGTGAAAAACTGCAAGAGCGCGTTGCCAAACTGGCAGGCGGTGTTGCCGTGATCAAGGTCGGCGCTACCACTGAAATCGAAATGAAGGAAAAGAAGGCTCGCGTAGAAGATGCACTGCACGCTACCCGCGCTGCTGTTGAAGAAGGCATCGTGGCTGGCGGCGGCGTAGCTTTGCTGCGTACCCGTGCTGCCATTGAAAAACTCAAGGGCGACAACCACGACCAAGATGCTGGCATCAAGATCGTACTGCGCTCCCTGGAAGAACCACTGCGTCAGATCGTTGCCAACGCTGGTGTTGAACCATCCGTGGTAGTCAACAAGGTATCTGAAGGCAAGGGCAACTATGGCTTCAATGCTGCCAATGACACCTATGGCGACATGGTGGAAATGGGCGTGCTGGATCCAACCAAAGTGACGCGTTCTGCATTGCAAAATGCCGCCTCTATCGCTGGCCTGATGCTCACCACCGACTGTATGGTGGCTGACTTGCCTAAAGACGACGCGCCTATGATGGGTGGTGGCGGAGATATGGGTGGGATGGGCGGCATGATGTAGTTTTTTGTTTTTGCATCATCTTGCCGACCATAGAAAACTATGGCGCGGGATGATGCAAGCTGATCTTCATTGCTGCGGCGATGCGTCGTTGGCTTCATCGAACCCGGCTGGTCGTACTATTTGTACTGCCTGCGCCGGGTTTTCGAATCCGCCTAGTCTTGCCTTTGCACTGAAGCCGGAATCTGCTGGCCAAACAAAAAGCCCTGCACTGCGGGGCTTTTTTTATATGTAATGGCAGGTGGGCTTTAAGGGCAATGCACACTCCTACTTTCACTGTCTTTTAACCAAACAGTCTGCCCTTGGTAATCATCTTTTCTCCAATCTTCCTTTACCTCAAAACATAACCCAGGAAACCCAGGGTACGGTTCAATACGTAATCTTGGATAACCTTCCGGTTTTGTTCCAATGACGAGGAGATTAGGATTGTTGGACACAAGTGTTGCTTGCTGAGTTGTGCATCCAGCCACTAGTAATCCAAGCAGAGCAGAAATAAACAAATTCAAGACAATTCTCCTTTGCGAAAACATAGATAAGCCTTCAACTTTTTTATTGCGAAACTTTTTAACTAAGGCGCAAGACGATCAATCACAACGGGCGGACGGTTAGGAAATCGTGCGACCAGTTCCAGTTTTCCGCCCATTGCCTCAACGTAGCGGCTCAAAGTAGAGAGCAGCATGTCGCTGCGTTTTTCCAGCCGTGAAATTGCGTCCTGCCCAACACCTAAGGCCAGAGCCAGCTCTTCTTGCGTTTGCGCTACGGCTTGCCGCAGGTCTTTGAGTGTGGCTAACTCGGCCGCACGATTTTCGATGGCCGCACGGCGTTTGGCCGGAAGTTTTGCCAGCATGTGGTCAAGATTTTTTGCCATGTTGTTGCTCCTTATTCATTGCAGCCAAATGCTCGTCAAAACGCTCGTCGGCTTTGCTAATCAATCGCTTGTAAAATCTACGTTGGTCTGCGCCGCCTTTGTTTCCGCCTACCAGCAATATCGCCTGCCGTGCCGGATCAAAGGCAAATGCCACGCGCCACACTTCGCCTGCCCACGAAAATCGTAACTCTTTCATGTTGGCGTGCTTTGAGCCTTTTAGCGTATCCACTATGGGACGACCCAAAAGGTAACCGTAATCGCGTAAAAGCAAAGCATGAGCCAAAAGCTCGTCCTGCAACAATTCATCCAATAGTTCAAGCTCTTCGGAAAAATCGTCATGAAAGATGACAGCCCAAGTCATGGCAAAATTATGTTCTTAAAGTCATATTTATGCAAGGTGTCTTTTGGGTGCTTGTTCGCCGCAGAAAATCGCAAACAAAAAAATCCCCGGTCTTAAGGGGAATAAAAACCGGGGAGAAAAATGCCCTAATGTGTATTAAGGCACCCGCTAAGGGAGGGAAGCGGGAGGCGAATTGAATCACCTGCTGCTAGGACTGGTGGAGATAAAACAAGTTCCAATGTCAGTAGCAAAACACTCTAAAATGCGCGGATACTTCACGCATTTTTATTTTATATTCCATGTCAGACATCCTCGCCGGCCTCAACGATAAACAACTCCAAGCGGTTACCCTGCCACGTACCTCAGCTTTAATTCTGGCGGGTGCTGGTAGCGGCAAAACGCGTGTACTCACCACCCGCATTGCTTGGTTGATTCAAACGGGAGCGATTTCGCCTAATGGCGTACTAGGTGTGACCTTTACCAACAAGGCCGCCAAAGAAATGCTGACGCGGCTTTCCAGCATGTTGCCCATCAATACACGCGGCATGTGGGTGGGGACTTTTCATGGCTTGTGTAATCGGTTTTTGCGCGCGCATCACCGCGAAGCACGCTTACCAACGATGTTTCAGATTTTAGATATTGCCGATCAGTTATCCGTCATCAAACGCCTGATGAAGCAGATGAATGTGGATGATGAGAAATACCCGCCCAAGCAGGTGCAAAATTACATCAATGGCGCTAAGGACGAGGGGTTTCGGGCTTCTAGCATGGATGCCTACGATAAACATTCGGAAAAATTACGCGAAATTTTTGCCGAATACGACGCACAATGTCAGCGTGAAGGCGTGGCGGATTTTGCCGAGCTTTTGCTGCGCTGTTTTGAAACCTTAGCCCGCGAACCCGCGCTCCGCAGCCATTATCAAGAACGCTTTAGCTACATTTTGGTGGACGAGTTTCAAGACACCAACCGCTTGCAATATCAATGGCTAAAACTGTTGGCAGGCAGCCAGAATGCGGTGTTTGCGGTGGGTGACGACGACCAGTCAATTTATTCCTTCCGTGGTGCGCGGGTAGGGAACATGCAGGATTTTCAGCAGGATTTTGACGTGAAAGAAGTTATCAAACTGGAACAGAACTATCGCTCGCACAGCAACATTCTCAACGCCGCTAACGCCATCATCGCGCAGAACAAAAATCGGCTAGGCAAGAACTTGTGGACGGCTGCCGGTGATGGTGAGCCGATACGACTATTTGATGCTTACAACGACACCGACGAAGCCGGGTTCATCGTGGACGAGGTAAAGGCGCTGCAAAAAGAAGGTGTGGAACTACAGGAAATCGCACTGTTGTACCGCTCCAACGCGCAATCACGCATTCTAGAGCATGCGCTGTTCTCAGCGGGGCTGCCTTACCGTGTATATGGTGGTTTGCGCTTTTTTGAGCGCTCCGAGATTAAACATTCCTTGGCCTATTTGCGGCTGGTGAGTAATCCAGACGATGACGTTTCGCTATTAAGAGTCATCAACTTTCCTGCGCGTGGCATAGGCACAAGGGGCTTAGAGCAATTGCAGGAAGTGGCGCGTGGTCAAAACACAACCTTATGGCAAGCGGCGTTGCAACAAAGCGGAAAAATTGCCGGATTCGTGGCACTCATCAAAATCTTGCAAGAGCAATGCCAAGGCTTAAAGCTCCCCGAAATGATGGACGTAGTGACCAGCATGAGCGGCTTACGCGCCCATTATCAAAGCGAAAAAGAAGGCGAAGACCGCATCGCCAACTTGGACGAATTGGTCAACGCGGCGGTGACTTTTGTGCAGGAGCGCGATGAGAACACCCTAATTGATTTTTTGACCTTCGCTAGCCTGGAAGCTGGCGAACATCAAGCCGACCCCGGGCGCGATGCGCTGCAACTGATGACTGTCCACGCCGCCAAAGGCCTGGAGTTCCATACCGTATTCATCAGCGGCTTGGAAGAAGGACTCTGCCCGCACGAGCAAAGCATGAGTGACGCGAATGGTTTAGAAGAAGAGCGGCGTTTAATGTATGTGGCTGTCACCCGTGCCAGACGGCGTTTATATTTCAGCCACGCGCAAAGCCGCATGTTGCATGGTCAAGTGCGCTACAACATTCCCTCGCGCTTTCTGGATGAGATTCCTGAAAATCTGTTGAAACGCCTGAATACCAAAGTAGCCCAAAAGTATCCGGAATCTGCTTGGACGGAGCCTGTCACACGCCGTCATGAGACAACACCCACTTGGCGCATAGGCCAGAACGTGAGCCACGCCAAGTTTGGCGCAGGCGTAATCTTGGCGTATGAAGGGGGTGCAGATGCGCGAGTGCAGGTAAGTTTCAGACTGAGTGGCATTAAGTGGTTGGCGTTGGAGTACGCCAAGTTGGAAGTTGAGAAGCGTCTATAAAATTAGGGGAAGTCTACTTAAAAATGTATACGCTAAGGCCGCAGCAAAGCTAAAACAGCGCTTGGCAACGAATTAGCTTGCGCCAGAATCGCAATGCCAGATTGTTGCAGCACTTGCGAACGGGTGAGGTTCGTGGTTTCCTCAGCAAAGTCAGCATCCAAAATACGACCGCGCGATGCCGAAAGATTCTCAGAACTTGTTTGAATGTTAGCAATAGTGGTCAAGAAACGTGTCTGAACGGCTCCCAGACTGGCTCGAAGATTACTGATAATGCCTACAGCGCCATCAATAATCGCAATAGCGTTTGTAGCGCCAGTTTGAGTGCTGAGATTGAGTGTATTCACTGCGATCAAGCTTGCGAACTGTGCATTGGTTGCAGTTACGAAACCAGCACCGGTGGAGTTAGAAGTGATGCTCCAGATGCTTGGTGACTCAAGACGCAGAGTACCACCTACGTTTGCGCTGTCGTTAAGACCACCGGTTGCATTCAGGGTTGTCGCGCCAGTGCCAGCAGCAACGCCGGTGAACGCATTGACACCGGTGAAGGTCGCGCTACCGCTGTTAGAGTTGGTGATGTTTTCAATACCAATGTCATAACCTTCAGCATTGCTCAAAGTCACAGAGGCACCAGTAGAGACTGCAAATACACCCGTCACGCCAGACTGCAGGTTAATGGCGTTAGCCAATGCCGACAAGTCTGATGTGTTGGTAACGGTTGCAGCTACTGTGGCAGAGGTTTGACCATACAAGGTAAAGCCCACGGTACCAGAAGATTGAATGCCCAAAGCAGCTTGGGTTTGTGACAAAGCAGTAATTCCTGAGGTGCTGCTCAGGAGATTAATGTTTTGTGCAACCGTACGCACCGTCGAACCGCCAGCCACACTCAGAGAGTTGGTGCCGGTGTTGCCGGTCAAAGTCAGGGTTTGACTACCGACTCGGTTGGCTGGGATAGTGGTGGTAGCCGTGCTTGAGGCAGCAGATGCACCGCTGGAGGTGGTGTTTGAGGTGAACTCAAATGTACCAATGTCCTTGGTTTGGGCACTATTAATAGCAAAGCCAATAATTTGCCCTACATTGGCACCCACTTGGAATTTAGAATTAGAAAAAGTCCCATCCAATAAACTCTGGCTATCGAATTGAGTGACTTTAGCTATACGGTCAAGCTCTTGGGTTAGCTGTGAAGCCTCTGCCTGAATGGACACACGGTCGCTTGCTGAGTTAGTGCTATTGGCAGCCTGAATAGCCAATTCACGAATACGATTCAAGGAATCGCTGACGATAGCCAATCCACCTTCGGCGGTTTGTGTAATCGAAATCGCATCGTTGGAGTTTCGCATAGCTCTATCCAACCCAAGCACTTGAGATTGCATGCGGGTGGTAATTGCAAGACCGGCAGCATCGTCTTTGGCACTGTTAATACGCAGACCAGAAGACAACCGCCGCAAGCTATTTGCAAGCGAGATTTGCGAAACATTCAGGTTACGCTGTGCGTTAAGCGCCCCGATGTTCGTGTTTAAAAATTGTGGCATTTAGTTTCTTCTTAAATTCATCCTTAAGTTCCACCCATTGAAAATTAACTGCCCGTTTTTGGCAGTTGCTCCACACCTTAAGCTAGGGCATCGGTATATTTCGGGGAAACTTGAGAAACAATTAAAGCTTCACTGTTGTTTCTAATGGCTACGCCAGAATAGGCGTAAATAAGACAGTGCTAGACAAGAAAGCACTAGAGAGATGATAAAGTCGTACTAAATAACCTACATAGCAATCTCACCACCCGCCACTGGTGGTGGATTAAAAATATCCTTATAGCTGGCATACAGCGAGGCCGTCATGGTGGGGATCAGCACAAATAGCCCTAAACCAAAAGGAATAGCTGCCAGAAAGATCAAGCCCATAGAAATCAAGCTATACACCAAAAACGGCATGACGTTTTTCATACAGGCGTCAAAACTGGTTTTCATTGCGTCTTTCGCCTTCATGTCGTAAAACACCACCAGAATGGGTGCAAACCAGTAGGCCATCATCAGTGGTACCAACGCCGCCAAGATAAACAGCGCGGCAAACATCATCCCGCCACCCGCCGCTAAGGCTACCGCTCCAGCGTGTTCAATGTCGTGCTGATGCGCGCCCATGGCGGTCAGCAAGCTGCCGCCGGTAAATATGAAGGTGATACCTGCAATCACAATGACCCCTGCCAAATAAAGCCCTCCCACCGTGATTAATTGCGAGGTGTTTTGCTTAAAGCCAATGAACAGGTGATTGATTTCCAGCTCCTCACCATTTTCCAGCGCGCGGCAACCCAGCATAAATCCTGCTATGAACACAGGTGCCAACAGATTCAACACTATAGAACCCACCATAGGTATGAAGGTCAGCACCACACCAATAAGCAAGTAGATTAAAAACAGTGCTATCCAAATCACAGGGCTCTGCTTAAACAGCGCAAAACCGTCACGTATCCAGTACCAACCATTGCCTGCGTCTACACTTCTAATTTCCATAGTTTTTTCTCCAATTTTTAAGCAGCAATCCGCGCTTCCAGCACCAGCCTAAAATGCTGCGGATCTTTAGCGTGAGTCATTTCACCTGCGATGGGAAAATGCAGATCATGCAGACGCGACAACCAAAAACGCAATGCCCCAGCGCGTAACATCACAGGCCATGCTTGTAATTCTTGCGGAGTCAGCGGACGCACCGCTTGATAGGCCGACATCATCGCTTGCAGGCGTGTGTTATCTAATTCCCCTTCGCCATCCACACACCAGTCATTCACGGTAATGGCCAAATCATACGCCAAGGCATCGTTGCAGGCGTAGTAAAAATCAATCGCGCCACTCAATTTTCCAGCATCAAACAACACGTTATCACGAAACAAATCCGCATGAATCACTCCGCGCGGAATATCTATGTCGCGGAATTTCGCCTGATACTCCAACTCGTTTTGCAACAATTTTTTCCCGGTCGCATCCAAGTGTGGCATGACCTTTTTGGCAGTGGCGGCACACCACTGCGGACCACGCGTATCTTGCATAGTAGCTGGATAAGACAGCCCTGCAAGATGTAACTGCGCCAGAAAATCACCCACTTGCGTGCAATGGTCTGGGCTAGGGTGTTCAATATCCTTGCCGCGCAAACAACTCACCAGCGCAGCGGGCTTGCCATTCAACTCGCCCAAAAACTGTCCGTCACTGTTTGCCACCGGCGCAGGACAGGCGATACCATGCGTCGCCAGATGTGCCATCAGGTTCAAAAAATAGGGTAGCTCTGCTGCACCGTGATGTTCAAACAGGGTCAACACGTAGCGTGCCTGTTCAGTGATAACGAAATAATTGGTGTTGGTGATGCCAGCGGCAATGCCTTTAAGCTCTTGCACAGCACCTACCGTCGGGTAGTGTTTAAGCCATGCTTGCAGGTCATCCAGCGTGACAGTGGTAAAAACGGACATACGGAAAAAAAGAGCTTATGAAAAGCTCCCTACTCATTAAATTAGAAACGAAAAATTACCCATTGCGGTACGGCAATTCTATCGCCTGGGCCATCCATCTTGGCCCAGCCGCCATCTACTGACTCTTTCACCAGATAATAAGGTACGCCATGCGGCGGGGTGACTTTTTGCATGTACAACTCGCCACCCATCCGGTACTCCTCCACCGTATCTTCGCCTTTTTTGATAATGGTAATTTCTGGCGCATCTACGCTTTCGTCATAGCCAGCTGGCGCTGGCGGCGGTTCTGGCAGCTCCTCCAAATTCGGCGGAGGTGGCGCTGCCAAGGTAAATAAGGGTGTCAACAGCAAAATAAAAAACAGGCGTTTCATGACGGCCTCACAGATGAAGGATTTGATAGGTTAATTGTAGCAGGAAGCAGCAGTAACAAGCTATGCTGGCTTAATGTCGAAAGCGACACAAATTCGCTCTTCATTTGAGTTGAAGGAAATGGTGCGGTGAAACAGTGATGACGGAAACAGTACGATGTCGCCCACCACCGGCGCGATAGCCTGTACTGGGAAATTCTGGTGTTTTTGCGGATAGTTGTCGCCATGCGTGCTGAACTCGATGCTTCCATCATGCGCGCCAGTTTTAAGTTGTGGAATCGCTAAATAGACCGAGCCGCTCAACCAGCCCTCTTCGTGGATGTGCGAGGTCAAATGCCCACCGCTGCTCATCTTTACGTACCAGGAGCTGCTGAATTCAATCTGGTCGGGAAATGACTTCATTAGCTCGCAATCCTGCCCGGCAAAGCGTGCGCGATATTTCTCCACCTCCAGCGTAATTAAGGCTGCCAGCGTTTTGAACGACGTTTCTGGGCGCCTGAAAAGATTGCCGGAAGACTGGATACCATAGTGCAGCCGCCCCTGTTTGCGCCTGGCGATTTCGGCAAAATTGATGTCACGCAGCAAGTCGCTCAACAAGCTGCTACCGGCTTGCGACAAAGGCGTGATGTTGTTGTGATAGACAAAATCCAAAGGATTCTTGCAGAAATCATAGGCATCTGTTTCGCCAAAATTGGTGGCGTAGTGCGTAGATAAAGTCGCCAAAAATGGCGAGAGATTCTTCTCCGCCATCAGCAATTGCAAGCCTTGCTTAAATGCATCGTACTGCTCGGTCTTGTACAAGCAATACAAGCTACGCTCGCGCCAATCCGCCATTTTCGAGCGTTGAAAGTGTGGAATTGCCGCACTCAACTCGCCCGCGTCGTACAAAAATATACCCATTTTATAGTTGGCTGCGGCGTTGTCCGGCGCGATTGCCAAGGCTTGCCTGTAGTTCGCCACCGCCTCATCTGGTTTGCCAAAATCAAACAACGCTTCACCCATATTGGCGTAGGCATCCACGTAATTGGGGAATAAGGTAATAGCACAAACGTAGCTGGCAATGGCTTCCTCCAGCTTGCCTTGGTTACGCAAAGCGGTGGCGAGGTTGTAGTGTCCCAGCGCATCGTTAGGGTTAATGGCCAGCGTTTTGCGATAACTGGCAATCGCATCAATCAGCTTGCCTTGCAGCTGCAACACCATGCCCAGATTGCCGTGTGCTTCAAAGAAACCAGGGTCTAGCGCCAACACTTTGCGATACGCATTCGCCGCCTCGTCCAAGCGCATCAATGCTTGCAAAGACGTGCCTAGATTATATAAAGCCACGGTAAAATTCGGGTTGAGCGCGATGGCTTTTTGATAGCAAGCGATGGCTTCTTCAAGCCTGTTGGCATTGGCTAAGTTGATGCCTTGATTGAAATGCTGGATTTCGGCTGGGCTGGGTGGTCTTTGTGGTTTCATGGGTCCAATAAAACTCCAAACTTACTAAATTTTCCGTCATTCCCGCGTAGGCGGGAATCCAGACTAGCCAGTTAAAGCCAGCATCGTTTCATCTCATTCCATTGATATTTGACTGGATTCCGGCCTCCGCCGGAATGACGACGTAGAAAATTTTTACAAATTGAGCTGGATTTCGCGTTCTTCCAGTGTCGGCTCGAATCGGCTGGTTTCATAGTGCTTGAATATCGCCGCAACGACTTCGCCAGGTTCATCTATCACCTGTATCAAATCCATATCATCGGCATCTATCATGCCTTCTGTCACCAGCACCTTGGTGAACCATTCCAGCAAACCGCTCCAGAACTGCGCCCCCACCAGGATAATAGGAATCTTGCGCGTCTTCCTGGTTTGGATCAGCGTCAGCGCCTCTGACAGCTCATCCAGCGTCCCAAAGCCACCGGGCATCACCACATAGGCCGAGGCGTATTTGACGAACATCACCTTGCGCGTGAAAAAGTGGCGGAAAGTCTGGCTGATATCCTGATATGAGTTGTCATTTTGTTCTTGCGGCAGTTGAATGTTCAAACCTACACTGGGGGATTTTCCAGCATAAGCGCCTTTGTTACCCGCCTCCATCAGGCCTGGGCCGCCACCTGTCATCACGCTAAATCCCGCATCAGAAAGCCTACGCGCAATATCCTCGGTAAGCTGGTAATACGGGTGATCTGCCGGGGTGCGTGCGCTGCCAAAAACAGACACCGCAGGGCGTATGCTTTTCAGGCGTTCCGTAGATTCGACAAACTCTGCCATAATCTCAAACACTCGCCAAGACTCACGGGCGGAGGTTTCTCGTGCCAGCATTTCGGCATCTTTGATTTCGGGTAGTTTGTTTGCTATTGCCATTTTTTGACGTTCTCAAATGAAAAAATTACTGCTGGTTGACGGTTCATCCTATCTCTACCGCGCTTTTCACGCCATGCCCGATTTGCGTAATCAAGCCAATGAACCCACCGGCGCAATTCAGGGCGTACTCAACATGCTGCGCCGCTTGCATAAGGATTACCCCTCGGATTATAGCGCTTGCGTGTTTGATGCCAAGGGCAAAACCTTCCGCGACGACATTTACCCCGAATACAAAGCCAACCGCCAAGCCATGCCGGATGATCTGCGCGTACAAATTGAACCTCTGTTTGAAACCATCCGCGCGATGGGCTGGCCGCTGATTGTGGAAGACGGCGTTGAGGCCGACGACGTGATTGGCGCATTGGCCAAACAGGCCGAACGCGAAGGCATGAGCACCATCATTTCCACCGGTGACAAAGACATTACGCAGCTGGTCAATGAGCACATCACCGTCGTCAACACCATGCGCGATGCGTTTAGAAAAACCGATGACATCCTCGACATTGCTGGCGTGCAGAACAAATTCGGCGTACCTCCCAACCGCATGATTGATTATTTGGTGCTGGTAGGCGACACCTCCGACAACGTGCCGGGAGTTGAGAAAGTCGGCCCGAAAACGGCGGTGAAATGGCTTAACACATATGGTTCGCTAGAAAATATTGTGGCGCATGCCGATGAAATCACCGGTGTGGTCGGCGAAAACCTGCGCAAAACGCTGCCTTGGTTACCCACCGCGCGTGAGCTGATTACTATCCGCTGCGATGTGGGCACACAAGAGCAATTAAGCGATCTCGCACCGCAGCCAGCAGATAAAGCAAAACTCGCAGAATTGTTCGACCATTTCGGATTCAAAAGCTGGAAGCGTGAGCTTGAGAACATGCCTGCCACAAACATCCCCTCACCCCCAACCCCTCTCCCGCAAGCGGGAGAGGGTGGCGCGGAGCGACGGGAGAGGGAAATCTCCAGCAATCTATTCGCCACCGCCAACACCACGCGCAACTACACCACTATCCTCACTGAAGAAGTGTTAAACACATGGCTGACGAAATTAGAACGCGCCGAACTCATCTGCTTTGACACCGAAACCACCAGCCTCGACCCGCTCACCGCCAAGCTGGTAGGCATGTCCTTCTCGGTTGAATCTGGCGAAGCCGCTTACTTGCCGCTGACGCATGATTACTTCGATGCGCCGACGCAACTGCCATTCGCAGCCACCCTAGCCCGCATCAAGCCCTTGCTGGAAAACCCTGCACTGAAAAAAGTAGGGCAAAACCTGAAATACGATAAACACGTGCTGGCCAATCACGGTATTGCATTAAACGGCATCACCCACGACACCCTGCTGCAATCCTACGTGTTGGAAAGCCACCGCAGCCACGGCATGGACGATTTGGCGATGCGCCACTTAGGTTTGAAAGCTATCAGCTTTGAAGAAGTCGCGGGAAAAGGTGCCAAGCAAGTCGGCTTTAACCAGGTGACGGTGGAAGTCGCCGCCGAATACGCGGCGGAAGACGCGGACATCACGCTGCAGCTGCATCAAGCCCTCTACCCGCAATTGCAAAAAGACGACAAGCTGGATTTCATCTACAGCCAAATCGAGATGCCCTCGATGGAGATTCTGTTCACCATCGAGCGCAACGGCGTGTTGATTGATAGCGCCATGCTCAACAAACAGAGCAACGAAATCGGCCTGAAACTGATAGCACTGGAAAAACAAGCGTTTGAACTCGCAGACCAGCCGTTTAACCTTGGCTCGCCCAAACAGTTACAAGAAATCCTGTTCGGCAAACTCGGTATCAAGCCCACCAAAAAAACCCCCAGCGGCGCACCAAGTACCGATGAAGACGTGTTGCAAGAATTGGCACTCGACCACCCACTCCCCAAAGTGTTGCTGGAATATCGCGGCCTCGCCAAACTCAAATCTACCTACACCGACAAGCTGCCCAAAATGATTAACGCGCAGACTGGGCGCGTACACACCAGCTACAACCAAGCCGTGGCGATTACCGGCAGGCTAGCCAGCAGCGACCCCAATTTGCAGAACATTCCCGTCAGAACACAGGAAGGCCGCCGCATCCGCGAAGCCTTTATCGCGCCACCGGGCAACCATATCGTCTCTGCCGACTACTCGCAAATCGAGCTACGCATCATGGCGCACCTTTCCCAGGATGCAGGCATGCTGCAAGCCTTCGCCAACTTTGAGGACATCCACCGCGCTACCGCCGCTGAAGTTTTTGGCGTGGAAAAAGACCAGGTGGATAGCGAACAGCGCCGCTATGCGAAAGTGATTAATTTTGGCCTGATTTATGGCATGAGCGCGTTTGGCCTCGCGCAAAACCTGAATATCGAACGCAGTGCAGCGCAAAGCTACATCGAACGCTACTTCGCCCGCTACCCCGGCGTGCGCCAGTACATGCAAAACACGCGCGAAGCGGCAAAAGTCAAAGGTTACGTAGAAACCTACTTTGGCCGCAGGCTATGGGTGCCGGAAATCAACAGCCCCAATGGCATGCGACGAGCCGGTGCCGAACGCGCCGCCATCAACGCCCCCATGCAAGGCACCGCCGCCGACCTCATCAAACTCGCCATGATCGCTGTGCAAGGCTGGCTGGAAGCGGAAAAGCTATCCACCAAACTCATCATGCAAGTGCACGATGAACTGGTGCTGGAAGTCCCGGATGAAGAACTGGAACGGGTGAAAAAGACCCTGCCGGAATTGAT
>JANYIK010000188.1 GCA_025362115.1 Methylophilaceae bacterium | reverse complement strand
CCCAACACGCCGGTGGGGTGAAATTGCCAGAATTCCATATCTTGTAAGGGAATACCTGCTCGTGCGGCCAGCCCCAAACCATCACCGGTATTAATGAAAGCATTGGTACTGGCTTCAAAAATACGCCCCGCGCCACCGGTGGCAAATAATGTGGTTTTGGCTTCAAGCAACGTTACTTCGCCAGTCTCGATTTCCAGTGCGGTCACACCCAATACAGTACCTTCGGCATCGCGTACCAAGTCCAATGCCAGCCATTCGATGAAAAACTTGGTATTCGCTTGCACATTGCGTTGATAAAGGGTGTGCAACATGGCATGGCCAGTTCTATCAGCCACGGCACAGGTGCGCGAAATTGCGCTTTCGCCAAAATTCTGCGTCATCCCGCCGAATGGGCGCTGAAAAATTTTACCGTTATCTAAACGGTCAAATGGCATACCGAAGTGTTCCAGTTCGATAATCGCCTTGGCGGCGTTTTTGCACATGAACTCAATCGCGTCCTGGTCGCCTAGGTAGTCCGAACCCTTGATGGTGTCGTACATGTGCCATAGCCAGTTGTCCTCAGACACATTGCCTAGTGCCGCCGCGATGCCGCCTTGCGCCGCCACGGTGTGCGAGCGGGTGGGGAATACTTTGGAAAGAACGGCGACGCTCAAGCCTTCATCCGCCAGCTGCAAGGCCGCACGTAAACCTGCGCCACCGCCGCCGATCACCACTGCATCAAATTGCAATCTATTCATAATTCATCACCAACAAAATAATCACCGTCCACACGCCATATACCATGAGCGCCAGCACCACCGTGGCTTGCAAAGCCGCACGGATTTTTGGCGGTTGCACATAGTCTTTCAGGATGTCACGCACACCCAGCCAAGCGTGCAAATACAGGCTGAACAGAAACAGTATGGTGGCAAGCCGCATCCACACCGGGGCAAACAGCGCTTGCCAGATTTCCGCAGTGACGGGCGGATGCTTTAGCAGCAAACCCAGCAGCAACAATGAATACAGCGCCATGATGAGCGCCGTGGCGCGCTGCAACAACCAGCCGCGTAAGCCCGAATAACCACTGGAGAAAAAATGGTTCAGCATATTTGTAGCGCCAGCAACAAGGTCAATAACAAGCCGCCTATCAGCACCAGCTTGCTGGTAAAACGCGCACTGGTCAATCCAGTTCCCCAATGTACGTCCATCGCTAAATGTCGCAAACCTGCCAAAAAATGATGAAAGAATGCCCAAGCTAGGCTCAACAAAATTAACTTGGCGAACGGATGCGCCAGTAGCGCTCGCACCTGCTCAAAACCTGCGGCTGACTGCAAAGATTGCTGCAAACTCCACAGCAACAGCGGCAACACCAAAAACAGTAAAAAACCGCTCACTCTGTGCAAAATAGACACTAGCGCATTGATCGGTAGCCTGATGCTGAGCAGATTCAGGTTTTTGGGGCGCGAAACGGGGCGTTGCTTGGCCATGTTTACTCTGTTGCAGCCCTAGCGACGGCGGGCGCAACGCGTTCTAACAAGCGCGGATCGAAAGGTTTGGGAATAAAGTATTCCTTACCAAATTTCAATTCTTTCAGATTGTAGGCATCCAGCACCACTTGCGGCACCGGTTCTCGCGCAAGTTCTGCCAGTGCCTTGGCGGCGGCAATCTGCATGGCTTCGGTGATTTGCTTGGCACGTGCATCCAAGGCACCACGGAACAAGTAAGGAAAGCACAGCGCATTGTTGACCTGATTAGGAAAGTCGGAACGACCCGTGGCCATGATGATGTCGTCGCGTTGCGCGTGTGCCACGGCGGGCAGAATCTCAGGATCAGGATTAGCCAACGCAAATATCACGGGCTTAGATGCCATGGTCTTAACCAATTCCGGCGGCAGCGCATTGGCTGCTGACACGCCGATAAAAACATCAGAATTGGGCATTACGTCCGCCAAACTACGGGCTGCAGTATTACGCGCCAAATCTTGCGGTAGCACGGCAATGTCGGCGCGACCTGTGTGAACCACGCCGGTTCTATCCACCATCGTAATATCCGTTGCGCCCATGATTTTGAGTAATCTAGCGCAAGCGCAACCTGCAGCGCCAGCACCTAAGAACACGATTTTAGCGCTGGCTAATGTTTTGCCTTGCAGCTCCAAAGCGTTCAACAACGCAGCGCAGACGATGACGGCAGTGCCGTGTTGGTCGTCGTGGAACACCGGAATATCCAAGCGTTCTTTGAGTTCTTTTTCGATACGGAAACAATGCGGCGCGGCGATGTCTTCTAAATTGATGCCGCCAAAAGTAGGTGCGATATTGACCACAGTCTCGATAAACGCCTCGATGGAAGGGGCTTTTATCTCGATATCAAACACGTCTATACCGGCAAACAGCTTGAACAATACTGCCTTCCCTTCCATTACCGGCTTGCCCGCCAGCGCGCCTACATTGCCCAGTCCTAATACTGCCGTGCCATCGGTGATTACCGCCACCAAATTGCCTTTGTTGGTGTATTTGTAGGCGGTGGCCGGGTCTTTGTGTATCTCACGTACCGGCTCAGCCACACCGGGGGTATAGGCCAGAGACAAGTCCGCTGCCGTGGCACAGGGTTTGGAGGATTCCACCGAAAGTTTTCCGGGTTTAGGAAACTCGTGGTAATCGAGTGCTTGTTGTTTTAAGTTGACCATTTAAGTGCTTTCAAAAAATTATTCAAGTTCATTCATATAATGATGATTGTCAGTCAAACACAGCCCCAAGCGCCATTCCATGGGCTTGTCGCCATAGGTGTAAGAAACACGCTCTATGCTGAGCAGGGGCGTGCCTAACGCCAATCCAAGCTGGCTCGCCACCTCCCCATCTGCACCAGTGGCGGTTAGCCGTTCATCCGCGCGCACCATGCGGATACCCAACTGGGTTTCATACATACGGTACATAGAGCCGTTAAATGCTTCGATACGCTCTGCGGTCACGCCTTTGAACGGCGTAGCCGGCAGCACGATGTGATCCAGAATCAATGGTTTGTTAGAAAACAACAACAAACGTTTGACCTCAATAACTACGCTACCAGTTTTCACATTCAGCAAGCGCGCCGCTCTGGAAGAAGCCTTACCGCGTTCACAGATCAGTAACTGATTGTTGAGCAACTCTTTGGTTCCGTCCGCAGCCACCAAGCGCAAGAAGCGCAGCTTGATACCTTCTGCTTCATGCGTGGCAACGAAAGTGCCTTTACCTTGACGACGCACCAATATGTTTTCTGTTGCCAGCTCATCTATGGCTTTACGCACCGTACCTTGGCTCACATTAAAGCGTGTCGCAAGCTCTACTTCGCTAGGAATAGCCTCGCCAGGCCGCCACTCATTGGCAACCAAGCTCTGCGTAATCAGCGTTTTGATTTGCTGGTATAACGGGCTGAAATTGGGGGCATTCATAATTATCTATAAATTTATCGTAGTTTTATTTTTTAGTCTAGTATTTTATATCTTATATAAGACATAAGAATTTTGTTGACACCAGATTTTTGTGTCGTATAAAATCGGACACTACTAGCTTTAATGACATAGGCAATTTGCATGAATAATAATTATTACCGCCCCCGCCGCTCCATGCTATTTGTACCCGGCTGCAACCTTCGCTATCTGCAAAAAGCACGAAGCCTGCGCGCGGACTCACTGATCTTAGATTTGGGTGACCCCATTCTGTTTGATGCCAAAGAAACTTCGCGTCAGAATGTTGTAAATACCGTCAAACAAGGGGACTTCGGTTCTCACGAGGTTGTGATTAGAGTCAACGACTTGGATTCTCCCTGGGGACACGATGACATTAAGGCAGTAGCTAAGATTGGGGCAGATGCAATCTTATTCACCAACATCGAAAGTCGAGATGATGTTCTGGCTGGGCTTGATGAACTTGATGCTGCAGGCGGTCATAATCTCCCAGTGATGGTCATGGTTGAAAGCCCTCTGGCAGTATTGCATGCTGAGGAAATCGCCAGCGCATCGGATCGTATTGCCTGCATGATCATGGCCACTTCCGATCTGGTTTCGCAGTTGCACGCCAGAACCACAAGCGAACGATTGCCCTTGCTGACCAGCCTTTCTATGGTCATTCTGGCAGCACGTGCCTATAACCGCTGTGTAGTTGATGGTATCAACAGTCATCTCAAAGATATGGAGGCGTTTGAATTCGCCTGCCGTTTGGGTCGCGACTTGGGTTTCGATGGAAAATCATTGGTACATCCATTACAGCTCGCCTATGCCAATGACGCATTTACTCCCAAAGCATCTGAAGTAGCTACCGCGCGCGAGATCATTACCGCACTCTCAGCCGCCAACGCGGAAGGGCGAGGAACCGTGGTCGTAAACGACAGGCTTGTCGAACATCATCATGTACACGCCGCAAAGCGCTTACTGACTTTGAGTGAAATGATAGAAAAACTGGAGCAAGAATGACGAGCAAAATTTCTAGCGGCAATTTTTTTGAGGATTTTCGCCTCGGGCAAGTGTTGCAACACGCCACTCCGCGCACCATCACCGATGGTGAGCGTGCGTTATACATCGCGCTGACCGGCGCGCGGCAGCCCTTGCATTGCGCTCGTCCATTGGCGCTGGCGCTGGGCTACCGCGACATGCCGATAGACGATTTGTTAGCGTTTCATATCGCTTTTGGCAAAACCGTACCCGATATTTCGGTGAACGCAGTCGCCAATTTGGGCTATGCCGATGTGCGCTTTGTCGAGTCGGTTTATGCGGGTGACACGCTTAGCACCAGTTCCACCGTGATTGGCTTGAAGCAAAACTCCAACGGCAAGTCTGGCGTGGTGTATGTGCGCTCCAGCACCACCAACCAGCACGGGCAAGAAGTGTTGTCTTGGGTGCGCTGGGTGATGGTGCATAAGCATCGTTTAGATGCCCCCGCGCCGGAAACCGTGATTCCACAATTACCCGCGGTAGTGGCGGCGGATAAGCTGGTCGTGCCCAGTTTTCTTGATGCCAAGCAATGGGCGATGACGGATAGCCAAAACTTGTGGGACGACTACGCTGTGGGCGAGCGCATCAACCATCCGGCGGGCATGACCGTGGATAAGAGCGACCACACACTGGCCACCAAGCTGTATCAGAACAATGCGCGGCTGCATTTTGATAAGCACATGATGGACGACTCGTCATTTGGGCAGCGCTTGATGTATGGCGGCCATGTGATTTCTGTGTGCCGTGCGCTGAGCTATGAAGGGCTGGAAAACGTGATTGCCATTGCCGCGATTAACGCCGGTACGCACTGCAACCCCAGCTTTGGCAGCGACACTTTCTACACTTGGACAGAAGTGCTGGACAAGTGGGAAATCCGCGGACGCAGCGATTTAGGCGCATTGCGCTTGCGTATGGTGGGGGTGAAAAACATGACAGCAGATAAATTGCCGCAAACCCATGTGGAACAAGACGGCAAGCAGGTTTATCACCCCAATGTGGTGCTTGATCTTGACTACACCGTACTCATACCAAGGAAAATTTGATGTCTATACATCCTAAAGACGCACTGTTTGGCGGCGAAAAATCGTTTCCGCTGATTCCCACTTGCGAGCATTTTGCCGGTAGCGAAAAACTCATTCTCAAGGCGTTATCGCTGCAAGACACCATAGGCGCAGTATTCGACATCACTTGCGATTGCGAGGATGGCGCGGCGGCAGGCCAGGAACGCGAACACGCGGAGATGATCGTGCGTGTGCTGAATTCTGATGCCAACAAGCACAACATGGCAGGTGCGCGTATTCATGATTACACCCATGCTGCCTGGAAACAGGATGTAGATATTTTAGTGGGGGGTGCGGGCAAACTATTGGCCTACATCACCATCCCCAAATCTACTAAGGTGGCGCAAGCGGCGGAGATGATCGCCTACATCCAAAAAATCGCAAAATTTCATGGTATCGAGCGCGAAATTCCGGTGCATGTGCTGATTGAGACCCACGGTGCATTGCATGACGTTTACCAGATCGCCGGATTGCCTTGGCTGCAAGTGCTGGATTTCGGCCTAATGGACTTTGTTAGCGCCCACAATGGCGCGATTCCAGCCTCTGCCATGCGTAGCCCAGGTCAGTTCGAGCATCGTCTGCTGGCGCGAGCCAAAGCCAACGTAGTCGCAGCGGCTTTGGCACACGGCGTAGTGCCTGCGCACAACGTCACGCTGGATTTGAAGAACGCCGAAACGACTTTTTCGGATGCCAGTCGCGCACGCAACGAATTTGGATTCATGCGCATGTGGAGCATTTATCCAACCCAGATCCAGGCCATCGTGGATGCCATGAAGCCAGATTACAGCGAGGTGGCTGATGCGGCAAATATACTCTTGGCAGCGCAGCAAGCCGATTGGGGTCCCATCCAGTATGACGGCGAGCTGCACGACCGCGCGACTTATCGCTATTTCTGGGAAGTGCTGCAAAAAGCCAGACTGACTGGCGTTGAGATTCCAGAGCAGGCAGCAACGGCTTTTTTCTAAAGCAAATAAACGCAGATGAACGCCGACAACATCAAGCACCGTCATTCCCGCCCTCGAATGCTTTTGTCGAGGGCGGGAATGACGACAGAAAAATGCATCGGCACTTGTTCTATTTCTAGAGAATCAAAATCATGACGCAACTTAACTCCGCAGGCGCACGTTTCCGCGCTGCCCTAGTCGCCGAAAAACCGCTGCAAATCATAGGCGCTATCAACGCCTATCACGCCATGTTGGCGACACAAACTGGCTATAAAGCGCTGTACTTATCTGGCGGCGGCGTAGCAGCGGGTTCCCTGGGCTTGCCCGATTTGGGCATCTCAACGCTGGAAGATGTACTCACCGATGCACGACGCATTACCGACCGCGTGGATACGCCGTTATTGGTAGATATTGATACCGGTTTTGGTGGTGCATTCAACATCGCCCGCACCGTCAAAGCCATGATCAAGGCGGGTGTGGCGGCGGTGCATATTGAAGACCAAGTCAGCGCAAAACGTTGCGGCCACCGCCCGAATAAAGCCGTGGTGAGCCAAGCCGAAATGGTAGACCGCGTCAAAGCCGCTGTGGATGCTAAAACTGACGCTGATTTTGTCATCATGGCACGTACTGACGCATTGGCCGTGGAAGGCCTGCAATCGGCCATAGACCGCGCTTGTGCCTGTGTCGAAGCGGGTGCCGATGCGATATTTCCCGAAGCCATGACCGAGCTTGGCATGTATCAACAATTCGCCGCCGCCGTGAAAGTGCCGGTACTCGCCAACATCACCGAATTTGGTGCTACCCCGCTATTTACCGTGGATGAACTGAGAAGCGCAGATGTCAGCATGGTGCTGTATCCGTTGTCAGCCTTCCGCGCCATGAACCAGGCTGCACTTAAGGTTTATCAGGCAGTGCGCAAAGACGGTACGCAAAAGAATGTCGTGGCACTGATGCAAAGCCGCGCCGAGTTGTATGAGTTTTTGGGCTATCACGCTTTTGAACAAAAGCTGGATGCACTGTTTAAGGAGAGTAAATAAACCCCCTCACCCCAGCCCTCCCCCGCGGGCGGGGGAGGGTTAGGGAGAGGGCGCTTGTGTTACATCGTGAGGAGTTATGATGGAAACTGACCAACCAAAAAAGAAAAAAGGCGTTGCGCTGGCGGGTGTGGCTGCGGGTACC
>JANYIK010000174.1 GCA_025362115.1 Methylophilaceae bacterium | reverse complement strand
TAGTCAGAATTGGGGCAATAAGCAATCGCATCCTCTCCTGAATCCGCCAACACATGAAACTCGTGCGAACCCGTGCCGCCAATCGCGCCCGTATCTGCTGCCACCGCGCGGAACTTCAATCCCAGCCGAGTGAACACGTTGACGTAAGTCTCACGCATGAGGGCGTAGGTTTGTTCCAAGCTCGCATGATTGGTGTGAAAGCTATACGCATCTTTCATCAAAAATTCGCGCGCGCGCATCACCCCAAAACGCGGGCGGATTTCATCGCGGAACTTGGTTTGAATTTGGTAAAAATTGAGCGGTAACTGCTTGTAACTTTTGATTTCTTTACGTGCGATGTCGGTAATCACCTCTTCGTGCGTAGGCCCAAAACAAAAGTCGCGCTCGTGACGGTCCTTGATTTTGAGCATTTGTGGGCCAAACACCTCCCAACGTCCAGTCTCCTGCCACAATTCGGCGGGCGTGACGGCAGGCATCAGCAACTCCAGTGCGCCCGCTTTGTTCATTTCTTCACGCACGATGGCTTCCACTTTACGTAGCACACGCAAACCCAGCGGCATCCAGCTATACAGCCCTGCTCCCAGGCGCTTAATCAAACCTGCACGCAGCATGAGTTGATGCGAAATCAGCTCGGCTTCGTTGGGAGCTTCTTTCAGGGTAGACAGGAAAAATTGGGAAACGCGCATATTTTCAAGCTTTCGAGCTAAATTAAAGCGGCGATTATATCGTAGCGCATAAGTCGTGCATGGTAGCGCGGGCAAAACACAGGTCTTCCCATGCCTTCGCTTTCTCATTCAGGCTACGCAGCAAGTATGCCGGATGATAGGTGACAATGACTGGAACGCCTTGGTAGGTGTGGAGTTTGCCGCGCATGGCGGCGATAGTGTGTTCGCTGCCCAGTAACGATTGGGCGGCAAATTTGCCGAGTGCGATAATGAGTTTAGGCTGTATCAGCGCCACTTGGCGTTTCAGATAAGGGTCGCATTTCGCCACCTCTTCCCCCTGTGGGTCGCGATTTTGCGGTGGGCGGCATTTCAGCACGTTGGCGATATAGACGTTGTTACCGCGTTTAAGCTGGATCGCGGCCAACATATTATCCAGCAACTGCCCCGCTGCGCCGACGAAAGGCTGGCCTTGTTGATCTTCTTCAGCGCCCGGCGCTTCACCCACGAACAGCCAATCCGCGTTGGGGTCGCCCACGCCAAATACCGTCTGCGTGCGGGTTTGGGCAAGGCTGCAAGCCTGGCAGCCTGATACCATTTGCTGCAAGGTATCCCAGCTTATCGCTGACACGTCCGTTTGTGCCACAACCGGCGCGACTTCAGCTACCGGTTCCGCAACCTTGCTAGCTGTTGCAGCGCGTAACTTCCAAGCTGGCAACAACTCCAACTCGCGCAACTTATCCTCTCGTGTCAAACTCATAGCGCCAACCCCATTAGAATCGCGTCTTCGCGCCCATCTACCGCCGGATAATAACCTTTACGCACCGAAAACTCATTGAAGCCCATACTTTCGTACAGCGCTATTGCAACCTTGTTAGAAAGCCGCACTTCTAAAAACATGGTCTGCGCCTTATTTTTGCGGGCAATTGCAGCCATTTGATTGAGTAAATTGCGCCCAAAACCACGCCCTTGAAATGTCTTGGCGATGCTGATATTGAGCAGGCTCGCCTCGTCCAGCACCGGCATCAGTACTGCATAACCAATGATTTCAGCGTCCAACTCCAACACATGGCAACAATAACCTGATTTCAATGAGTCAGTGAAATTGCCGCGCGTCCACGGATGCGTGTAAAGCGTAGGCTCTATCGCCATCACCGCGTCCAGATCCGCTCTTTGCATTTTGCGTAATTGTGGAAAAGCAGGTTTTAACACTGCATTCATTTGGCCGCACGTTCTTCAACAGTGGAGGCCTTGGCCGAACGCTCTTCGGTGGTAAAGGCTACTTTGTTGCGGATATAGAGTGGATGCGCTTCATGGGCGAGCTTTCCTTCGCCACGAGCAAATACTGGCGCTGCCAGCGCAGCAATGTGCCGCGCTAAAGGAAATGCATTGGGAATGACATGGGTGGCGGGAGTCGCCGTGTTCAAGATTTCCGCATAAGCATCCCAACCGCTCCCTATGCCGAACCAGCCATCGCCTTCCACTTTCGGCACCGCGGTCGGGTGACACAGGCTGGGCACATGCACTGCCTGCCACTGGGTATTTTCCCGTACATAGACCGCGTGATACACCTCGCCCATACGCGCATCCAGGCAGGCGATGACCTTGTCAGCACCCGATTGCTCGGCAAGCGCTTCCAGCGTACACACGCCCACCACAGGTAAACTTGCGCCGAATGCCAAACCCTGCGCCACGCCACAAGCAATACGCAACCCCGTAAATGAACCCGGACCTGCGCCAAAAGCAATGCCGTCAAGATCGTTGAGCTGTAGCCCGGTTTCATCCAACATTTCGTGCAACAATGGCAATATCAAGCTGGAATGCTTTTGCTGCGCCAGCATCTCACGCACGATGACAGCGCCATCCTGCCATAGGGCGAGCGAAAGGTATTCGGTAGAGGTATCAAGTGCGAGGAGTTTCATTCAGATTCTATTCTGCCACAGCTAAGGAAACTCCAATTAAAACCGTTCGTGGTGAGTAGTTTTCCGTCCATCCTTCGATAAACCGCGCTACGCGCGGCACTCAGGACGAACGGAAAATGTATCGAACCACATTAAACTAGACCTCATCCACCTTGCCACGGGCTACCTTAATCCGCCCACGCTTAATCTTGCTCTCCACGCGTTTTATCTGCGAACCGCGCGTAGGCTTAGTCGGGCGACGCAGGATGGCGGGAGTCGCCACCTTATTCACCAGCACATGCAACCGCAAAAGTGCATCTTGCCGGTTCATGTCCTGACTACGATAGCGCTGGGCTTTGATGATGATGACACCATCCACTGTAATACGACGATCGCGCAAGGTTCGTATGCGTTCCTTGATCTCTTGCGGCAAAGAAGACCCCGCAACATCAAATCGCAAATGCGCTGCGCTAGAGACCTTGTTGACGTTCTGCCCGCCCGCACCCTGGGCGCGGACGAAAGTCACTTCGATTTCAGATTCTGGGATTTGGATTTCATTGCTCATGGCCGGCATCATGCCACTCACGTCAGCAGATGCAAAGCATCAATTTAACGCATGTACCCTAATTGATTGAACTGGATTCTGGCCTACGCCAGAATGACGGCAGAGTGGTGAACCGCAACCCGCTCCCTTCTGCCGCAGCCGCCAACGCAGCGTCAAGGCGGAGGGCCGCCTTGTCTTTGGTTGGTTTTTTATGGGCTAAGACTGGCGGTATTGGATGCTTGACTGGATACCGGCCTCCGCCGGTATGACGAACGTCTAACCGAAATTTAGCGCTTCGATTTCGCGCTGTTCAAGCACTACCAAAAACGCACGCTGTTCATCCACGCTCATGTCCCACCAGTTGGTAATTTCTTCAACGGTACGATAACAACCCAGACATTGCTGGGTCGCTTCATTTATCTGACAGACGTTGATACAGGGAGATGCCACCGCAGCCATACAAAACCTTTAAGCCAGCTTACCGTGACACTGTTTGTACTTCTTGCCTGAGCCACAGGGGCATGGATCATTGCGACCAATCTTCTCGCCTTCACGTTCAATAGGCATGAGCGGCAGGGCTTCGGCTTCATCGCCACCCGCCAATGCTTCTTCAAAATCAGCATGCTGGTAACGTACGTTCTCCGGCTCGGCAGGTTTCTCCATCGCTTCCACGTCTTCTGCCGCGCGGATCTGTACCATCATGGTGATTTGTGTCACTTCGTGCTTCACGGTTTCCAGCAGGTTACCGAACAGTTCAAAAGCTTCGCGCTTATATTCCTGCTTGGGGTTTTTCTGTGCATAGGATCGCAGGTGGATGCCTTGGCGCAGATGATCCAGCGCGCCCAAGTGTTCGCGCCAGTGGCTATCCACGCTTTGCAGCATGACCGAGCGCTCGAACTGGCGCATGGCATCCGCCGAGGCTTGTTGCTCTTTGGCTGCGTAGCTGGTTTGTGCGGCTTCTATCACGCGCTCAATCAAGGTTTCTTCGTGCAGATCGGGTTCTTTTTCTAGCCATTGTTGCAGCGGAGCTTCCAAGCCAAATTCGGCTTTCAAGGCCGTTTCTAGTGCAGGAATATCCCACTGTTCTTCCAGACTGCCGGGTGGAATATGCAAAGCAAAAATGCCAGCAATCACATCATTGCGCATGGCGGTGATAGTGTCGTTGACATCGGTGGCTTCCAGCAATTCGTTACGCTGTTGGTAGATGACGCGGCGCTGGTCGTTGGCCACGTCGTCATACTCTAATAACTGCTTACGGATGTCAAAGTTGCGGCCTTCCACCTTGCGCTGGGCGTTTTCGATGGCGCGCGTGACCCAAGGATGCTCAATGGCTTCACCTTCGGGCATCTTGAGTTTTTCCATGATATTAGCGACGCGGTCAGAGGCAAAAATACGCATCAGCGGGTCATCCAATGACAGGTAAAAACGGCTGGAGCCGGGGTCGCCTTGGCGGCCGGAACGGCCACGGAGCTGGTTATCCACACG
>JANYIK010000147.1 GCA_025362115.1 Methylophilaceae bacterium | reverse complement strand
TATGCCACAACCTCCGGTGGGGGGCATGCCGACTTCCAATGCGCGGATGTAGTCAGCATCGTAGTACATGGCTTCAGCATCGCCGGCTTCTTTGGCTTGCGCTTGTTGCATAAAGCGCGCGGCTTGGTCTTCGGCATCGTTTAACTCGGAAAACCCATTGGCGATTTCGCGGCCCGTGATGAACAGTTCAAAGCGCTCGGTAATGCCAGGGCGGCTGTCAGAGCCGCGTGCGAGTGGCGAGACTTCAACGGGATAATCAATAATATAGGTCGGTTGCCACAGATGCATCTCGGCGGTTTCTTCAAACAATGCCAGTTGCAACGCGCCCAAACCGACATGAGGCAGTGGTTCAACGCCAAACTTTTTCAACGCTTGACGCAGCAAGTTGGCGTTTCCTAACTGCTCCAGTGTGTATTCGGGCGCGTATTTTTGTATTGCGCCAACAATGGTCAGGCGTTGGAACGGCTGGCTTAGGTCTACCTCGCGGCCTTGATACATGACAGTCGCCGTGCCAAGAGCAGCCATAGCGGCGGCACGTAAGCAGTTTTCTGTAAAATCCATCAGCCATTGGTAATCGGTATAAGCCGCGTAAAACTCCATCATGGTGAATTCAGGGTTATGACGAACTGAGAGTCCTTCATTACGAAAATTACGATTGATTTCAAACACACGCTCAAACCCGCCCACGACTAATCGCTTCAAATAAAGCTCTGGCGCAATGCGTAAAAACATTTGCATATCCAGCGCATTGTGGTGCGTGGCAAACGGCTTGGCAGAAGCGCCGCCAGGGATGGGGTGCAGCATGGGGGTTTCGACTTCTAGAAACTCATGTTCCAGCATAAACTCGCGTATCGCCGTCACAATTTTGCTGCGTGTGATGAAGGTCTTGCGGGTTTCTTCGCTGACAATTAAATCCACATAACGCTGGCGATATTTGGTTTCCTGGTCGCTCAGGCCGTGGAATTTTTCCGGTAACGGCCGGATGGATTTGGTCAGGATGCGTAGCTTGTCTACTTTAATAGAAAGCTCGTCAGTCTTGGTTTTGAACAGTACGCCTTCAGCGCCTAAGATGTCGCCCAAATCCCATTTTTTGAATGCGTCGTAGAGTTCTTCGCCGATGTTGTCGCGGGTGATAAACAACTGAATGCGCTCACTGGGGTCTTGCAGAGTGGCAAAACTGGCCTTGCCCATCACGCGCTTTAACATCATGCGACCCGCTACGCTGATACGAATGCCTTCGGCTTCAAGTGTTTCCGCAGTTTTTGCATCATGTGTAGCATGCAAATCGCCCGCAAAATGACTACGACGGAAGTCATTGGGGAAGGCCACGCCTTGCTCACGCATGGTTTTGAGCTTTTCACGGCGCTCTGTAATGACGTGGCTCTCGTCCTGTTGAGATGTTTCTGTTTGCTCGCTCAATTTATACTCCTTGCTTCAAACTTTCACTGATAAACGGGTCAAGATCGCCATCCAGCACGCCTTGCGTATTACCAATTTCTACATTGGTACGTAAATCCTTAATGCGCGATTGATCCAATACATAACTCCTAATTTGATGTCCCCATCCGATGTCGGTTTTAGAGTCTTCCATCGCTTGTTTTTCTTCGTTACGTTTGCGGAGTTCTAATGCATACAACTGGGCTTTCAGCATCGCCATGGCCTCGGCGCGGTTGCGATGTTGCGAGCGGTCGTTTTGGCATTGCACCACGGTATTGGTCGGAATATGGGTGATGCGCACGGCGGAATCGGTTTTGTTGATGTGCTGGCCGCCGGCACCGCTGGCACGATAAGTGTCTATGCGTAAATCGGCGGGGTTAATATCCACCTCAATCGAATCATCCACTTCAGGGTAGGTGAATACGCTGGCGAAGGAGGTATGGCGGCGGTTGCCGGAGTCGAACGGGGATTTACGCACCAAACGGTGTACGCCACTTTCGGTGCGTAAATGACCATAGGCATAGTCGCCACTGATTTTTAGGCTGGCGCTCTTGATGCCAGCTACTTCACCTTCCGATTCTTCCAGTACTTCCACCTGAAAACCTTTGCGTTCACAGTAACGTAAATACATGCGCAGCAGCATCGAAGCCCAGTCTTGCGCCTCAGTGCCGCCAGAGCCGGATTGAATATCCAGAAAGCAGGCGTTGGCATCCATTTCGTGGGAGAACATGCGGCGGAACTCCAATCCGGCGACTTGCACTTCTAGGGCATTGGCATCGGATTCTATGGCAATGAGCGTATCGTCGTCATTCTCTCCTTTAGCCATGTCAAATAGTTCTAGCGCATCGCCCAAACTAGTGGTGATGTTTTCCAGCGTCAGTACGATGGCTTCTAACGTTTTTTTCTCACGGCCTAGCGCTTGCGCTTTTTCCGCATCGTTCCAAATGTGAGGGTCTTCGGCGAGTTGGTTGACCTCGGCTAGGCGTTCTTTTTTGCCGTCGAAGTCAAAGATACCCCCGTAAATCGGCGCAACGGGTTTGCAACTCTTGCAGATGGTTGGAGATGGCGTTGAGGTGTTCGGCTTCCATAACAAGTAGGAGTGCTCAGATTCTAAAAAGCGCGATTATAACAGCCTCGGTTACGTCTATTCACAAGCCCGCACCATCAATTTGTTGTAGGCTAATGTGAGATATTTCACAAAAGTGTCATAATTGAGTACTAACATTCATAGCGTCATGAACCCTGACTAATCGGAGATATAAATGCTGAATACAACCCACAAGCTAGGCGCGCTCATCGCTGCGGCGAGCCTCATATTCGTTGCGAACGTACAGGCGGTTGAAATTACCGGTGCTGGAGCAACTTTCCCATACCCTATCTACGCTAAATGGGCAGAAGCCTATAACGCTAAGACCGGTGTAAAGATGAACTATCAGTCTATTGGTTCTGGTGGTGGTATCAAACAAATTCAAAACAAAACTGTGAACTTTGGCGCGTCTGATAAACCATTGACCCAAGCGGAACTTGATAAAGACGGTCTGATGCAGTTTCCCACCGTGGTGGGTGGCGTTGTACCTATTATTAATGTTGAAGGTGTGCCAAATGGCAAGCTTAAATTGACAGGCGAAGTGTTGGCTAATATCTTCCTGAAGAAGATCACCAGATGGAATGATCCTGCACTTGCTAAGTTGAACGCTGGAGTTGCTTTGCCAGATGCCAACATCACTGTAGTGCATCGCTCTGATGGTTCTGGCACTACCTTCGTATTTGCTAATTATTTAAGTAAAGTAAGTGATGAGTGGAAAACTAAAGTTGGTGCAGACACGGCAATATCCTGGCCTACCGGTGTGGGTGGCAAAGGTAATGAAGGTGTTGCATCTTATGTACAACGTATCAAAGGTTCTATTGGCTATGTTGAATATGTTTATGCCAAACAGAATGGCTTGAACTACGCCTTAGTTCAAAACAAGGAAGGTGAGTACGTGAAGCCCGGCTTTGCTAGCTTCCAATCCGCCGCTAAATATGCAGAATGGGACAAAGCCCCCGGTTTCTACGAAATTATTACCAACGAGCCTGGCAAAGAAAGCTATCCGATTTCTGGTGCAACTTTTATTCTGATGCACAAGGTGCAGGATAATCCAGCGATGGCGAAAGAAGTACTGAAGTTCTTCAACTTTGCCTATACCGAAGGCGACAAGATGGCTGACTCGCTGGACTATGTGCCTATGCCTGACGCGGTCGTGAAGTTGATTCAGAATCACTGGAAGATCGACATGAAGGGTAAAGATGGCTCCGCCGTTGCTGAATAAGCCACCGAGCCGTCAACTGTATATAGGGTTTTAGCTGTAAGGTAATCGAGGGTGGAATTTCCGCCCTCGATTTTACTGTGAAGGCCTTTTATAGATTCAGCTTAAGTAACTTGGGCTGAATTTATTAAAACATCGTCTAAACTTAAATTGGTGACATTGGAATGAATGTAGCGCAGTCGACTCTGGATCAAGTAGTTTTGGTAGAGCAAACCAAACCTCCTGGCGACACTGACAAGGGAGCGCTATGGGATAGTATTTTCCGAAATACCACCAAGTTCTTTGCTTTCCTGGTGTTTTGCTTATTATTTGGCATCATGCTCACTCTTTTTTATGGGAGTCTGCCCGCCTTAAAGACATTCGGATTTAGCTTCATTACCAGCGATGCCTGGAACCCGGTGACTGTGCAATTCGGTGCCAAGGTACCTATCGTTGGTACTTTAGTCACTTCAGCGATTGCCATGCTGATTGGCATCCCACTCAGTTTCGGTATAGCCCTGTTCATTACTGAGCTTAGTCCTAAATGGCTGAAGCGTCCGCTGGGCATTGCGGTTGAGTTGCTGGCCGGCGTTCCGAGCATCATTTATGGGATGTGGGGTCTGTTCGTGTTTGCTCCATTTTTTGCTGACAATATCCAACCTTGGGTCAATGACAATATGGGTAATTTGCCCGGGATAGGTTTTCTGTTTCAAGGCCCGCCTATGGGCATTGGTATGCTGACTGCGGGTTTGATTTTGGCCATTATGGTGATTCCGTTCATTGCATCTGTGATGCGTGATGTGTTCGAGATTGTGCCGGCGATGCACAAGGAATCCGCTTACGGGCTAGGGGCAACAACCTGGGAAGTGGTTTGGAAAGTAGTGTTGCCCTATACCAAAATTGGGGTGGTTGGTGGCATCATGCTAGGCCTAGGACGGGCGTTGGGAGAAACGATGGCAGTCACTTTCGTTATTGGTAATGCTCACGATATTTCCACATCACTCATGATGCCTGGTAATACAATTTCGTCTGCACTGGCAAATGAATTTACAGAAGCCGTAGGCGATGTTTATACCTCTTCACTGATTACCTTGGGTCTGCTGCTGTTCGTGATTACATTCATCGTGTTGGCTTGTTCAAAATTGTTGCTCATTAAGCTGGCTCAAAAAGAAGGGAAGCAATCATGAGTTTCAATAATCGGCTCTATTTCCAGCGTCGCCTTGTAAATGTCATCAACCTTAGTATTTCTATGTTCACTGTGGTAGTTGCCCTGTTCTTTTTGGGTTGGATTTTATATACGCTGTTTTTGAATGGCTTTCATGGTATTAGCGCAGCTACATTCACCAAAATGACTCCGCCGCCGGGAAGTGCTGGTGGGCTAGTGAATGCAATCATGGGTAGCTTGTTGATGGTTTCTATTGCAACCCTGATCGGAACCCCAGTGGGTATCTTGGCGGGTACCTATTTGGCAGAATTTGGCCAAACTGGCTGGCTGGCTCCCGCTACTCGGTTTATCAATGACATTTTGCTGTCAGCACCTTCTATCGTCATTGGCTTGTTTGTCTATGAACTGGCGGTACATAGCGTTGGGCACTTTTCGGCATGGGCAGGTGCTCTGGCATTGGCTTTGATCGTGCTTCCGGTTGTGGTGCGCACCACAGAGAACATGCTGCAACTGGTGCCAAGTTCGCTGCGTGAAGCGGCTGCTGCGTTGGGTGCGCCTCAATGGAAAGTAGTCATGATGATTTCATACAAGGCCGCACGCGCCGGCATTATGACCGGAGTGTTGCTGGCAATTGCGCGTGTATTCGGTGAAACCGCACCGTTATTATTTACGGCATTGAATAACCAGTTCTGGAGTACCAATATGGAAGGTCCAATGTCCAGCCTGGCTGTCATCATCTTCCAGTTTGCCATGAGTCCTTACAAGGACTGGCATGACCTCGCTTGGTCTGGTGCTCTACTGATCACGCTTTTTGTACTTGGGCTCAATATCTTGGCGCGTTCGATGTTCAAGAACACCTCTAGCAATTAAGGGAATCACGATGGATAACGATATCAAAATAGACGTTAACAAGCTGAATTTTTACTACGGTAAATTTCACGCCATTAAAGACGTGAATCTGAAAGTGCCGGGTAAGAAGGTTACCGCCTTTATCGGCCCATCCGGCTGTGGCAAGTCTACATTGTTGCGCATCTTTAACCGCATGTATGACTTGTACCCCAACATGCGTGTCGAAGGCCAAGTCATGATGGATGGCCGTAATGTGCTGGATAAAAAAGAAGATTTGAACATGCTACGTGCCAAGGTGGGTATGGTGTTCCAGAAACCCACACCGTTTCCGATGTCCATCTACGACAATGTGGCATTTGGGGTAAAGCTCTACGAGAAACTCTCGAAAACGGAAATGGATGACCGTGTGGAATGGGCACTGCAAAAAGCCGCATTGTGGAATGAAGTGAAAGATAAATTAGGGCAGAATGGTGCCAGTTTGTCGGGTGGTCAACAGCAACGACTGTGCATCGCCCGCGGCATTGCGGTGAAGCCAGAGGTGCTGCTGCTAGACGAACCATGTTCAGCCCTAGATCCTATCTCCACCGCTAAGGTAGAAGAGTTGATCCACGAGCTGAAAGTGGACTACACCACTGTTATTGTGACTCACAACATGCAGCAAGCCGCCCGCGTATCGGACTACACGGCCTATATGTATCTGGGCGAGTTGATAGAGTTTGGCGACACCGACATGATGTTCACCAAACCCAGCCGCCGCGAGACTGAGGACTATATCACTGGTAAGTTTGGTTGATTCTTTCTCCCTAACTGCTTGAGGCTGGAATATTTCCAAGTAGTCTTAGGTCATTATCCCGTCACATTAATTCGTCATTATGGTTCTCTGTTTTCAGGATGGAGAACTACAGATGAATATGCCATCAATATTGGCCGCAGATGGTGTTGCCAATCTAGAAGCGCAGCCGCATTGCGCTGAAATCTTAGAGATACTGCGCGGCCCCAACCTGGGCACTTTGTTCCAGCCCATCATTTCCATGCACACCGCAGAAATTATTGGTTACGAGGGCTTGATCCGTGGTCCTTCCAGCAGCCTGTTGCATGCGCCGCCCACCTTGTTCAAGATGGCGCGTGCGTGTGATGTGGTGGATGAGATGGAGTACCTGTGCCGCAAAACTTTGCTGGAAGCGTTCTCTAAAATGGGCGGGCAAGGTAAGCTTTTCTTGAATGTGAGTCCTGACGTTCTGCTGCGCCATGTTATCCATAGTAACGACACTGTAGATGAAATTCGGCGCCTTGGCCTACAGTCAGAGCAAATCATCATCGAAATCACAGAAAACGCACCCACCGTAGATTATCAGCAATTGCGCGAGGCGGTGATTCATTATCGTAGCTTGGGTTTTGAAATCGCCATTGATGACTTGGGCGAGGGGTTTTCCGGTCTGCGTTTATGGTCAGAGTTGCATCCAGACTATGTCAAAATTGATATGCACTTTATTCAGGGCATCAACCTCGACCCTGTAAAACTACAATTTGTTCGCTCCATCCAAGAAATCGCACGTAAAGCTGGCGCTTTGGTCATTGCCGAGGGCATAGAAAACGAAGGTGAATTGATAGCGGTGCGTGATATAGGCATTGCTTTTGGTCAGGGCTATCACATTGCCAAACCTAACCCGCACTTGAGTTGGGTGATTCCGCCAGAGGTTTACACGGTACTGGGGGCAAACTCACTATTAAGACAGGCGCGCAAATCAACAGTGACGGTGGAGAAGCTGGTACAGGAAGTGGCTTTCGTCACTCCAGATCATCACAATGACGAGGTCTACGAAAGATTTGAAGACAATCCGGCACTGTATTCTATTCCGGTGGTGGTGAATGGGCATCCCATAGGCCTTATTGGTCGTCATGCCATGGTAGACCGATTTGCGCGGCCGTATCGTCGGGAGTTGTACGGCAAGCGCTCTTGCCAGTTATTCATGGATACCTCACCTCTGGTGGTGGATAAAACAGTGGGGTTGCATGAGTTGAGTGAGTTGATTTTGCAAAGTGAACCGCACCATCTTTCCATAGGCTTCGTCATTACCGACACCGGCAAGTATTTGGGTATGGCCAGTGGACACGATCTATTGAGACTGGTGACGCGTATGCAAATTGATGCCGCGCGCTATGCTAACCCACTCACTCTGTTACCAGGTAACGTGCCCCTCAACGAGCATATTGATAATTTGCTGGATAACTCGTTGCCGTTTGTGGCCTGTTATTTCGATCTGGATAATTTCAAGGCGTTCAATGATGTGTATGGTTACCAGAAAGGGGATGAGGTTATCCAGATGACAGGTAATTTGCTGAAAAATATGTGTGATCCAGAACTGGATTTTCTCGGGCATATCGGTGGTGACGATTTTATTTTGCTTTACCAAAGCGCTGACTGGGAGAGCCGCTGCAAGGAACTATTAGCAAAGTTTGCTGAAATCGCCCCCTTATTTTATCGTCAAGAACATAGAGATCAGGGTGGTATCCAGACAGAAAACCGACAGGGAGAAAAAGTATTCCATTCCATGTTCAGTATCTCGATTGGCGCGGTCATGGTAGAGGCAGAACACTTCCAGTCTTATCACGAGGTTTCTGCGATAGCGGCGGTGGCCAAGAAGTTGGCCAAAAAAATACCCGGGAACAGCTTGTTTGTTGAACGTAGATCAGCAGAAGCGTTAGCGGCATCAGCGCCTATCGTATTGGCTGATAGTTGATTCATAAAATACTGCCAGCCGCAACGCCAGGCTATTAGCCGACCAAGTATGAGCGTACTGCTTGCCTTTTGCTCCTAGTTCTTGTCTGGCGTGCTCATCTGTTAACAAGCTGGCGACTTTACTGGCAAAATCGATACTATTGTTTTGTGCAATTCTCACTCCTTCACCCTCGCGCAGCACGTCTTTGGTCCCCATTTCTGCCAGCGCGACTACCGGTACGCTTTGTGCCATCGCCTCTAGCAGTACTAGGCCTTGGGTTTCGGTACGTGACGCAAACACAAAAACATCGGCAGAGGCATAGCAATGATTGAGCTCAGTACGCCTATCCAGATAGCCTAAAAATGTCACGTTACCGCTTAAATGACGGGTGGCGACTTCTTTCTCTAAGCCATTTCTGGCTGGCCCTTCCCCTGCGATTACTAATAGCGCATTGGGTAAGGTTTTTCTGACTTGTTCCACCACATCTAGCAAAAATCCTATATTTTTTTCATGTGCCACACGCCCCACAAACAGCATCATGGGTTGATCTAATGGGATGTTGTAGCGTTTTCTGAAAGCAGCTTTGTCGCCCGGCACAAAGCTTTCCGGCTCTAGTCCGGTGGGAATGACCTCGGCGTGACTGGTGACACCGTATTCGCGCAACGCATCCAGCATAGGTTGCGAGGGAATCACCATGCCATTCAAGCTGTTGCCCTGATGGCGCGAAAAGTTGCGCGCCGCCATTTTCATCAAGCTTTTGGGCAGAAATGGGACGTAGTGATAAAGATATTCTTCAAAAAACGTGTGGTAGGTTTCCACACAGGGTATTCGCATATTGCGACCGAGTTTCAAGCCCAGATAATGTGCTACAAAAGGAGTTTGAATATGGATGATGTCGTAGAACTCGGACCGTAATTTACCCAGATGTTCCATTACCCAGTTAAAGCGCATAAAACGGTCTTCTGGATCGCGTGGTACGGTACGTGCGGGTACGCGCAGGATGTCGCTTTCGTCGTCGCTGGGCGCGTGGTAATCAGGGGCAATCAGATGAACGGTGTGGCCAAGGGCGCGTAGCTCGCGGCGGAAGGTTTGGATAGAAGTGGAAACGCCGTTGATACGCGGGAAGTACACATCTGAAACCATCAAAATCCGCATCTATCAACCCACTGCACAAGGATGGAAAGGATGATATGGGCGGAATGTGACAGTTACATGAATTTTTGCAGAATGATCAAGCCCCACACCACGAGCAAGTTGACTAGGCTCATCAGTACTGCGGCGCTGCCTATATCTTTGGCGCGTGCAGCAAGCTTGTGATGGTCGAGTGAAATGCGATCAACTGTGGCTTCTACGGCTGAATTTAGTAACTCCACAATGATGAGTAATAGCACACTACCTATCATCAAGATGCGTTCTATAGTGCCGACATCCAGATAAATCGCGATCGGTATCAACACGGCGGCTAATATCACTTCTTGGCGGAAGGCATCTTCGTTCTTGTAGGCGGTTTTCAGTCCGGCGCAGGAGTAACCAAATGCGTTGATTAAGCGCCGGATACCGGTTTTACCTTTATAGGGACTTTCCATAGTCAGAGGCTCATGGTGAATTTCAATTTGGACGAGCGAAAGTATAACAACCTTCCGAGATTAGTAGAATTTCAGGGTTTGCTTAATGAACCGCTTGTTGTCGGGCGATAACAGGATCCATTCCGCCCATGATTTCCGACATGCTCTCTGCGGGCTGATCTTCTGTAGATACAATACTGTTGCGCCACTCGATAAGCTCCAGGCGACCATCTATATGCTCGACGATGGCGGTACAACTATCCACCCAGTCGCCGCAGTTAATATACAGCAGACCTTCTGCATCGCGGATGATGGCACTGTGGATGTGCCCACAAACCACGCCATCCATGCCGCGTTCACGCGCGGCGTGAATCACGGAATCCTCAAAGTCATAGATAAAATTGACCGCAGATTTGACTTTGCGCTTGGCGTAACCCGCCAGCGACCAGTAGCCTTGTCGGCGCAGGGTGCGGCGTATCCATGACAGCCAAGTATTGGCGCGCACCAGAAAATCGTAGGCCACATCGCCGAGCACCGCCACCCAGCGGTGATGGCGCGTCACTTGATCAAACTCGTCGCCGTGGATGAGTAGCAATTTTTTACCGTCAGCGGTGATGTGCGTCCATTCGTTGGCTACCAGGATGTCACCAAAGGTGGTGCCGTCGTATTCGCGGAGGTTTTCGTCGTGGTTGCCGGGGATAAATATCACCTTTTCTCCGTGTCTTGCTCGTCTCAGTATCTTCTGTACCACGGTGTTATGTAGGCGTGACCATTGCACGCTACGGCTCATCGCCCAGAAGTCAATAATATCGCCCACCAGAAACAAGTTTTCGCTTTCATGTACTTTGAGGAAATCCAGTAGTGACTCGGCCTGACAGCCGCGCGTGCCCAGGTGTATGTCGGAAAGAAAAATTGAGCGGACTTTCATTGATGCACCTTTATAAAAGTAAGGAGATTTCAGCAATAACAGCACCTATGAGAGCTCCAGCCAACACGTCGCTAGGATAGTGCAGCCCCAGTACTGGTCGCGATATAGCTATCAAAATGGTGAGTGGCACCAACAGCCAAACCAGCGCTGGAAAATAGGCGAGTGCCACCAAGGTGAAAACTACCGCGTGCAGGGAATGGCCAGAGGGAAAGCTGAAGTGATCCAAAGGTGCGCTAGCCATGGTGATGGCTTGATGGACTTGATAAGGCCTGGGGCGCAGTGCCTTGCCTTTGATGCTTTTGTAGACTAGCGTACCAAACAGTCCTGCCAATAGCATGTGCAACACTGGCGTGATGCCTGCTGTGCCTTGTGTAACAAGGATTCCTGCCATCAGCATGTACCAGAAAACGCCGTCACCCAAGCGTGAGATTAGATAAAATGATGCCCGCACCCAAGTGTGGTGGCTGGTGCGGTTAAAGCGCAGACACCAGTTTTCGTCTATGTCGTGCAAGCGATGTAGCACCAGGCTCATGCGGGGAGACATAGCGGCTCTCCTTTCGCAGCCAAGCGTATAAGTGTTTCAAATTGGTCGCAGACTTCATCCCAAGGCACGCTTTCAATCGCACTGCGAGCGGCCAAGCGCATGGCTTGCATGCGTTCTGGCTGGCTGGCGATTTGCGTGGCTTGCGCGTTGAAATCCGCCACATCGCCAAATTTCGCCAGCAAACCGCTTTCGCCATGCTGGATATAGCTTTCTGCCGCAGCATATCTGTAAGCCACTACGGCAAGTCCACTGCTCATCGCTTCCAACACAACATTGCCGAAGGTTTCAGTCAGGCTGGGGAACAGAAAGATGTCGGCCGAGGCGTAATATGTTGCGAGTTCCTCACCACGTTTGGCGCCGACAAAAATATGTTGCGGATATTGCTCGCGCATATTTCTGAGTTGTGGCCCGTCTCCCACCCACACCATCTTAGTGTTAGGGCGTACCGCCTGAACGCGGACAAATGCATCCACCACGCCTTGCAGATTTTTTTCAGCAGCGATACGACCAACGTAAATCGCTACCATGTCGTTAGCCTGCCATTCTGCACGTAGCGCATCGCTACGGCGTTCTGGGTTAAACAAGGCCGTATCAATGCCACGTCCGACGGTGAACACATTTTGATAACCGTCTTGGCGCAAACTTTGTGACAACGGTTCGTTGGGGGTCATGGTGCATGTGGCTTGGTTGTGGAATTTACGTAAGTATCGAGCCACCGATTGACTAATCAGCTTTAAGCCATAATGTCCGCAATAACGATGGAAATTGGTGTGGAAGCTAGTGGTGACGGGCAAACTCAAGCGCTTCGCGACCTTCATCGCTGCCCAACCCAACGGCCCTTGCGTGGCGATGTGGACAACATCAGGACGTTGCGCTGACCATCGCTTAAACAGCATGCGTCTCATGGGTAGGCCAAAGCGCAAGCCAGCGTAGCCGGGGATGGGTAAACCGGGTACTAGCAGGTGTTGATGGGTATCTACGATTTCACGAGATTGTTGTTGTGGGCGGACTAAAGTGACTTGCCAATTCCTCTCGCTCAAACCATGTGTCAAACGCGATAAAGTCATCGCCACGCCATTGATTTCTGGGGGCCAAGTCTCGG
>JANYIK010000126.1 GCA_025362115.1 Methylophilaceae bacterium | reverse complement strand
CGTTTGATGGCCGACATCACCATGCGGCAACTAGATTTGGCGCTGCTGACCAAAACTTTCTCATTCGGTGATATGCAAGGGCGGCTGGATGGCAATGTAGAGGGGTTGGAGCTCTCCGGCAAGCAGCCTGTTAAATTTGATGCCAAGTTTTATAGCAGCGCTGGCAGCTATCCCAAGAAGATTTCACAACGCGCGGTGCAAAACATCTCGGCACTAGGCGGAGCAGGCGCAGCAGCGGCGATACAGCGTAGTTTCCTACACTTTTTTGATGTGTTCAATTATCAAAAAATCGCACTCAGTTGCCGTCTACGCAAAGGGATATGTGAGATGGGCGGAGTGGAGGAGGCGCAATCCGGCTACGTGATGGTCAAAGGTAGCGGCATCCCATCCATCACCGTGCTGGGCTACAATCGCAATGTGGGGTGGAAAGAGTTGTTGGAGCGGGTGCAGGACATCACCAAGGGCAACAGCAAACCGGTTATTAAGTAAGGTTGTAAAACACTCTGCATCGCGGATGCGGCGTTGCAAGTTTGGTCTAAAATCCTCATTGACGCTAAAAGTCAACTCCGGTTTTAGACCAAACTTGTGCCTTGCCTGCGCTTTGCTCTGGTGTTTTATATGGTGTTTATATAAAGGAACTTGTCATGAAAAGAGTCACTATTTTATTCGCAACGCTGGGTGTTTTGGCGCTCCCGGCCTGCGTCACTATCAATATCTACTTTCCGGCTGCCGCTGCGGAAAAAGCCGCTGACAAGATTATTGACGAGGTTTGGCAGATTAAAAAAGACGCTGAACCAGCACCCACCAAGGATAAGGAGTAGATCATGAAAAAAATACTAACGATGTTATTGTTGTTGCCGTTTTTGGCGTTTGCGGCGGCAGATTTAGATGTCAATACCCCCGCGATTTCCAAGTTAAAGGCCAGTATGCAAGAGCGTCACGGCCAATTAGCTGGGCATTACACCAGCGGTGCGGTGGGTTTGACGCGTGACGGCCTAGTCGCGGTGCGGGATGCCAATGCTGTGCCACTTAAGGACAGGCAAGGCGTGAATGGGCTGGTGAGTGCAGAAAATGGCGACCGTAATGCTTTGTACAAAGAAATTGCCAGCGGTAATGGACATCCTGAATGGGAAACCGAAGTGCGTAGTACCTTTGCCCAACGCTGGGTACAGAAAGCGCAAGGAGGTTGGTGGTACCAGGATGCTGGCGGTACTTGGGTCAAAAAGTGATTCCGCTTCCGAATCAAAACGATCGCGGTGTTGGCTGCGTCTTCAGCGCCTCGCCGTACTAAGATGTACTGTCTTCGGCACTTCATCCTTGCCGCCTTGCGCTCCTTTTGATTGGGAACCGGAATGATCCCCGTGTTAATTTTTGATATTGAGACCATCCCTGATACCGATGGCCTGAAAAAGCTGCTGGATTTGCCCGCAGATACTGCTCCGGCAGATGTGGCGGAAATTGCCTTCCATCAGCGCCGACAAAAGAATGGTAGCGACTTTCTCGCCCTGCAACAGCATCGTGTCTGTGCCATTTCTTGCGTGCTGCGTAGTGACGAGGGACTGAAAGTATGGTCGCTGGGTTCGCCGGGTGAGGATGAAGGCAAACTGATCCAGCGCTTCTTTGACGGGATCGAAAAATATACGCCGCAACTGGTTTCCTGGAACGGTGGCGGCTTTGACCTGCCCGTGCTGCATTACCGAGCGCTGGTGCATGGTGTCCAAGCTCCGCGCTACTGGGACATGGGCGACGATGACCGCGAATTCAAGTGGAATAACTACATCGGCCGTTACCACATGCGACACTTGGACTTGATGGACGTGCTGGCCATGTACCAACCGCGTGCCAATGCGCCGCTGGACGAAATCGCGCAGCTATGTGGCTTCCCCGGCAAGCTGGGGATGGATGGCAGCAAAGTGTGGGATGCGTACAAAAACGGTGAGATAGAAGCGATACGCAATTATTGCGAGACTGATGTGGTGAACACCTATCTGGTGTTCCTGCGTTTCCAGTTGATGCGTGGCGTGCTCAATGCCGAAGCGCATGATAACGAGGTCAAGTTGGTACGCGATACCTTGGTGGCCGAAACTGCGCCACACTGGCGCGAATTCCTAGCAGCTTGGAATTAAACGACCTCAGCTTTTAATGAATTTAGCAGTGGCGCAAAGGTGTCCCCCGCGCGGTATTTGAAGCTGACACGCAGCGTATCCCCCGCATTCACCTTGACAGGGTTATTTAGCGGCAACGCCAAAAAGTGGTTGAGCCAATCTATGGTGGTGGAATTTTCTGCCACGACGGCCAGAATATTTTTGGTGATGATGCGAATGGCGTTTACTGTGCCATTTTGACTTATCACAAAATTGCCTTCCCAAGCAATATCCATGCTGGTGGGTTCTATAAAATCAAGAACGCTATACACTTCATGAGGTGCCATTTCGGTGGTTGCAGAAAAGTCGCCGGGAATTTGTTGAAACTGGATGATAGGAGCTTGATAGCCTTCAAAGTCATAGGCCTCATGCAGTGGCTGTGCGGCCATGACCACGGCGGTAGGTATCAGGGTAGGTAAGGGGATGTCCGCACCGAAACGCTCACGGTAACGACGCTTGAACGACTCCATCATTTCCACTTGTTTTTCCCTAAGCATGGCGACGTGGATCATCTCGCAGATGACTGCGTCCACTGGCTCCGGGGGTAAATATTCAAAGGCGTTGGCGTGTACTACTTCCACCTTATCCCCATGTTTATTAAGGGCTAACAGTCGGCGTGCTTCCTTGACCAGTTCAGGATTGTATTCGACGCACCACACTTTTTCAGCGCCAGCGGCGGCGGCAAACCATGACAGCACACCAGTGCCACCGCCAAGCTCCATCACCTTGTGTCCGGGTTTGACCACATACTCAATGGCGGCCTTGAAGTTTTTCATCCGGTTCTGATCCATCAGCATGTTGTGATGGTAGTGCAGGGGGATGAATTGGCCTAAAAAACTGTCTCCGGATTCTTGCTCGGTTAAAGTGGTCATCGTGCTCTCGCTATTAGTTGCTTTGCGTTAGTTGTTCACAGGTTAATAAGAATACAAACTGATCTCCTGCCGCGACTTCCAGCCAAGTAAATGGCAGGTGCGGGAAGGCGGCCTCCAGCTCGGCACGATTATGCCCGATTTCGACGATAAGCAAACCTGCCGGATGCAGAAATTCGGCAGCATTTTTTAATAGCGTACGCACATGTTCCAAGCCATCCTCACCCGATGCCAATGCCAGTTGTGGTTCGTGGCGGTATTCCTGTGGCAGCATTTCCATAGATTGTGCGTTGACGTAGGGTGGATTACAGACGATGACATCGTATTGTTTGCCCGTCAGTGCGCTCAGCATATTCGATTTGATAATGGTGATTTGGTCATCCAATCCATAGTCGCTGATGTTGCGTTGCGCCACGCTCAAAGCGTCGTCTGAAATATCTATTGCGTCCACTTCAGCATTGGGGAATGCCTGTGCCAATAGAATAGCCAGGCAACCACTACCGGTACAGATGTCGGCGGCAGCCACTACCTCTTCCGGATTCTCTATCCACGGCGACAAGCCGTCGAAAAGGAGTTCGGCGATGAAGGAACGGGGCACGATAACCCGTTCGTCCACATAGAATTTGTACTCCCCAAGCCATGCTTCGCGAACCAGATAGGCCGTAGGCACACGCTCGGTGACGCGGCGTTCAATCAGGTGAAACAGGTGCTTGCGTTCGGGCTCGGTGATGACAGCATCAAGAAAGGTATTCAATGTGTCCATTGGCAGGTGCAGCGCTGCCAAAATCAGCCAGGCAGCTTCATCGTATGAGTTTTGTGTGCCGTGGCCATAGAACAATCCGGCTTCTTCAAAACGGCTGACGGTAAAACGCAGCCAGTCGCGGATGGTATAGAGTTCGGTGTAGGAGTACATCACTTACTTGAGCAGTTTTTCCAGTGTCAGTTTGTAGGTATCCTTCAGCGGGTCAATATCCGCCACGCCTACGCACTCGTTGAGTTTGTGGATGGTGGCGTTGAGCGGGCCAAACTCGATCACTTGCGGGCAGATGTCGGCGATAAAGCGACCGTCAGAAGTGCCGCCGGTAGTGGAAAGCTCAGGAGTTACGCCATAGCATTGCTGGATGGCTTGGGAAATGGCGGCTGAGAGGTTGCCCTTCGACGTGATATAAGGTTTTCCCGAGTATTCCCATTCCAGATCATAGTCAAGGCTGTGGTTATCTAGAATTGCACGAACCTTATCCTTAAGGCCTTGCGGCGTGCTGGCCGTGGAAAACCGGAAGTTAAACAGGAGTTCAACGTGGCCAGGGACGACGTTGGTGGCACCTGTCCCGCTGTGGAAATTGGAAATCTGCCAGGAAGTCGGTGGAAAATACTCGTTCCCCTTGTCCCATTCGGTAGTAGCGAGTTCGGTGATAGCAGGTGCTACCATGTGGATAGGATTCTTCACTAGGTGTGGATAGGCGATGTGACCTTGGATGCCTTTAACGATAAGCTTGCCGGAGAGCGAGCCGCGACGGCCATTCTTGATCATGTCGCCGACAACCTTGTTGGAGGTGGGTTCACCTACAATGCAGTAGTCAATCAGTTCGTTACGAGCCTGTAGGACTTCGACTACTTTCACTGTGCCATCCACGGCCACACCTTCCTCGTCCGAGGTAATAAGCAAGCCGATAGAGCCGGGGTGGCTGCTGGGCATCTCCTCCAGCGCAACGATGAATGCGGCAATGGAAGTTTTCATATCCGCAGCGCCACGTCCATAGAGCATGCCGTCGCGGATGGTGGGCTCGAAAGGTGGGCTGAACCACTGCGATTCCGGCCCAGTCGGGACTACGTCGGTATGCCCAGCGAATACGATCAGAGGGCTTGCGGTTCCACGTCGCGCCCAGAAATTATCCACGTTACCGAAACGCATTTTTTCTATGCTGAAGCCAAGTTTTTCCAGGCGTTCGATCAGGATTTCTTGGCAGCCTGCGTCGTCCGGCGTGAGTGAACGGCGGGCGATGAGTTGTTTGGAGAGCTCTAGCGCTTTACTCATGTTGGGAATGTCTTCTGGTAATTGGCTTCATCAAAACCGAGTTGTATAATTTTCTGGTCTTGCACTAACACCGGCCTTTTTATGACGGACGGTTTCTCCAGCATCAGTTTGGTTGCCGAGCTGTTATCAAGTACTGCGGCCTTGCTTTCGTCTGACAGCCCCCGCCAGGTCATCCCTGCACGGTTAATCAATCTGTCCAAAGAGGTCTGCTGAAGCCAGTCACTTAATAATTCGCTATTCACACCGTCTTTTTTGAAATCGTGAAAACCAAAAACAACGCCTCTGGTTTGTAGCCAGAGGCGCGCATTTTTGACCGTGTTGCAGTTAGGAATGCCGTAAAGCGTTAGCAATCGAGATTAACCATCGGCTTGAATCTTGGTACTGATTTCTTTCAGTGATTCATTCACCTTGTCATTGGCGATTTGGCAGGTGCCTGCATTTTCATGCCCGCCACCACCGAATTTCAGCATCAGTGCGCCAATATCGGTTTTGGAGGTACGGTTCAAAATTGACTTGCCGGTGGCAAATACGGTGTTTTGTTTTTGTACGCCCCACAATACATGGATGGAAATGTTGGTTTGCGGGAACAGTGCGTAAATCAAGAAGCGGTTGCCAGCGTAGATGGTGTCTTCATTGCGTAGATCCAGCACTACCAAGTTGCCATGCACTGTAGAGCAGCGTTTGAGTTGATCTTCAAATTTGCTGCGATGCTCATTGTACAAATCCACACGTTCTTTCACGTCTGCCATTTGCATGATCTGGTCAATGGTGTGGTCTTTGCAATACTTAATCAAATCCATCATTAGCGCATAGTTGGAGATGCGGAAATCACGGAAACGACCTAAGCCGGTGCGTGAATCCATCAGGTAATTCAGCAACACCCAGCCGCTTGGATTAAGCACTTCGTCTTTGCTGAACTGAGCCGCATCGGCTTTATCCACTGCGGACATCATGTCGTGCCATTCGGCAGGGAAAGCTTTTCTGCCGCCAAAATGGTCATACACTACGCGCGCTGCAGAGGGCGCATCAGGATGCATGATGTAATTGCTCGCCGCTTGATTGCGCTCGGCTTCTGATGAGTGGTGGTCTATCACCAAGTGGGCGCCTGCAACATAGGGCAGGTTGGTGGTGATGTCATCAGGACCAATGCTGATTTTGCCGTCTTGCATGTCTTTAGGATGCACAAACAAGATGTCGTTGATCATGTTTAGGTGTTCCAGCAGTACGGCGCAGACGAGGCCGTCAAAATCGCTGCGGGTGACTAAACGGTATTTTTTGTTTTCTGCCATGGTAAATTACCTCATCAAAGTGGATGACTAGGGCATATTCTACTGCAATACAGGTTTTTTTTGGAACCCAAAATTAAGACATTGATTGGCGGGGTTAGATTCTAAGTCGTGCTGTAGCCATAACGCTCGGCGAGCTGAGCAATAGCAAGGCAGAGAGTTGGCTCCAGCTTGGTCATTTGCTCCCAAGTAATTGTCCAGATAGTTTCGTTTTTCAGATAATCGCTACGGCGGTTGGTGTCTTTAGGGATTTGGTTTGCGCTCCAACTGGTATTTTTGATACCCATCCACTCCAGTAATTCGGGGATTTTTTCCAACAGTTGCTCGACTTGAATAGTGCGATGAGCAGAGCGTTCGGCCAGTAAATTCCAGTGTAGCCAGTAACGCATGGCTAGTAGAAATTTTTGGGAAGTGATGTCGAGCGAGGTTTCATGCGCTTTCAAATGAATTTCAGGCACGTTTTGCATGACATAGATTCTTGGTCGCGGGTCGTGGCTAAATATAAATTGTGCGGCACTGGCAATTGTAACTAGCGGATGACGAACTTGGTGGATGACGTGGTCGAACTGATAACGGGTGCGACTTGGGCCATGCGGTGGTGGCGGATTGGGATTTTCAAGTGCCATGTACCACGAAGCCATGCCATCCGCCCCCATCACGCCGTCAGGCGGCATAGGGCGCTCGTGGCGGATGTCGAGCCCACAGCTTTGCCATACCATCGCGGTATAACGTGTACCGCTGCGCCCGCAGCCAGTGACGAGAAGTCTTTTTCTTTCCATCTTTAGGATTGTGCTTACTTAAGTGCGGTGAATCAAGCCTGCTTGCTTTCCAGTTCTTCCCAACGTGCCAAGGCGCACTCAATTTCTGTTGCCAAATCAGCCAGTCTGAGCTGGGAGGTCTTGGCGGTGGCAGGATCGTTGCGATACACAGCGCCATCGGCAAGCAGGGCGTTGATTTGTGCTTGCTCGGTTTCCAGTGTTTCGATGCAGGCAGGCAGGGATTCCAGTTCTTTGGTTTCCTTAAAACTCAGACGCGACTTTTGTGCCGAAGCAGGCTTTGCCATTGGGAGCTTGTTGCTGGGTTGGAGCTTGGTCTCGGCTGCACCCGCCATCTGAAAGCGCTGCCAGTCGTCAAAACCGCCGCCGAACTCGGTCAAGTTACCATTGCCCTCAAACGCAATCACTTGCGTGACCACATTTTCCAGGAAAGTACGGTCGTGGCTGACCAAAAACAGCGTACCGTTGAACTCTTGTAATAGTGCTTCCAACAGTTCCAGCGTTTCGATGTCGAGGTCGTTGGTCGGCTCGTCCAGCACCAGCACGTTGGCGGGCTGGCTGAATAAACGTGCCAGCAGCAAGCGATTGCGCTCACCACCGGAGAGAGACTTGACTGGCGCACGCGCACGTTGTGGAGGAAACAAAAAGTCTTCCAGATAGCTGATGACGTGTTTGCGCTCGTCGCCAATCTGGATGAAATCCGCGCCAGGGCTGATGGTGTCGCTCAAGGTCGCTTCTTCGTCCAACTGCTCGCGCATTTGATCGAAGTAGGCCACGGTCATTTTGGTGCCGCGCTCAACTGTGCCGCTGTCAGGCTTCAGTTCTCCCAAAATGAGCTTGAGCAGGGTGGATTTACCCACGCCATTCGGCCCCAGTAGTCCGATGCGGTCGCCGCGCAAAATGCGGGTAGAGAAATCACGAATGATGATATTGCTGCCAAAAGCCTTGGCGACATAGGTGAGTTCAGCTACCAGCTTGCCAGAGCGTTCGCCGCTATCAATCGCTAACGACACTTGCCCAAGCCGTTCGCGGCGCGCGGCGCGCTCACGGCGTAGTGCTTCCAGCCGCCTTACCCGACCTTCGTTGCGGGTGCGACGTGCCTTGATGCCTTGACGTATCCATACTTCTTCTTGCGCTAAAAACTTGTCAAACTTGGCAGCCTGATCGGCTTCAATAGCCAGTAACTCCAGCTTTTTGGTTTGATATTCGGCAAACGTGCCGGGAAAATCCGTCAATACGCCACGATCAAGCTCGGTGATGCGCGTGGCCAGCCTATCCAGAAAACTGCGGTCATGGGTAATGAACAATACCGAACCCTTAAAGTTGAGTAGCAACTCCTCCAGCCACTGAATCGCTTCCATATCCAAGTGGTTGGTGGGTTCGTCCAGCAGCAATACGTCAGGCTCTGCTACCAGTGCCTGTGCCAGTGACACGCGTTTACGCCAGCCGCCGGATAGGCTGGAAACGGGGGAGTCAGCTGGTAGTTTGAGCTGGGTGATGACGGTCTCGATGCGACTTTGCACCTGCCAGCCATTTTCGCTGTCCAAGTCGTGCTGCAAATGCTGCATCTTCTCCAGCAGCGCATCGGTATCAGCATCAGCATGAGACAGAGCTACAGTCACTGCGTGGTAATCCACTAACAACTGATGCACTTTACCCAACCCCGCAGCTACTGCCTCGAACACAGTGTGCTCTGGATCTAGCGGCGGCTCTTGCGGTACATAGGCAATACGCGCATTAGGCGCGCGCCACACGCTGCCATCGTCAAGTTTGTTTTCTCCTGCGATGACTTTGAGCAGGCTGGATTTGCCCGTGCCATTACGCCCGATTAAACCAACCCGCTCTCCAGCATCCAGCTGATATTGCACGTAATCAAGCAAGGGTGTGAGGCCATAGGCAAGGTGGGCGTTATCTAGTGTTATGAGAGGCAAGTTACGTTACCAAAAGACCAACATTGCGATCACCGTAGCCAACATCAGTGCTGTTGCTACCCAGCCCAACACACGCAAATTACGACCGATGATGAATTTCCCCATCACCTCAGGACGCACTGCCATCATCATCATCACTGCCATAATGGGGATGGCAATCACGCCATTGATGACTGCACTCCAGAACAAGGCGCGCACCGGATCAACCGGCGTGAAATCAAGCAACACGCCACCCAGTGTGGCAACTCCAATAATGGCGTAGAACTTTTTGGCATCCTCCATTTTTTTGTCCAAACCTTGCCGCCATCCAAAATATTCTGCTACAGCATAGGCTGCCGACCCTGCCAATACAGGCACCGCCAGCATTCCCGTGCCGATAATGCCTAGGCTGAATAGCAAAAAGGTGATGTTGCCCGCCAACGGGCGTAGCGCTTCTGCGGCTTGGGCTGAGGTTTCTATTTGGGTAATGCCTGCTGCGTGTAAAGTGACGGCGGTGCTTAAAATGATAAAAAACGCGACCAAATTCGAAAACCCCATGCCAATATAAGTATCAAATTTGACACGCCTGAGCTCCGTGTATGCGTTTTTGCTGGATTGCAATAGTGGCATCAATTGTTTATTGGCGCGAATCTCTTCCACTTCTTGCGAGGCTTGCCAGAAGAACAAATAAGGGCTGATGGTCGTGCCAAACAACGCGACCACCACGGTGGCGTATTCCGCGCTTATGGTGATGTGTGGCAACAGCGTATGCAACACTACCTGACCCCACGGAACATGCACCATAAACACCACTGCAACATAGGCCAGTAACGATAAAGTAAGCCATTTGAGTATACGCACGTAGCGTTTATAGGGAATGAAGACCTGTAGTAACAGAGAGGTCAGCCCAAACACGAGAGCGTGACCATGTTCACCGCCACCTACTACCAACTGTAGCGCCTCGCCCATCGCAGCGATGTCGGCGGCGATGTTGATGGTGTTAGCAACCACCAGCAGTAACACGATACTTAAGCACAGCCAGCGAGGAAACATGTCACGCATATTGGCGACCAGACCTTTGCCGGTAACCACGCCGATACGCGCGCTTACCGTTTGAATGCCTACCATCAATGGATAGGTCAGCACTAAGCTCCACAGTAGATCGAAACCAAACTGTGCTCCGGCTTGAGAATACGTAGCAATGCCGCTGGGGTCATCGTCAGCGGCTCCCGTAATCAATCCTGGGCCAAGGTCGCGCCAAGAGGGTTGTGTGTATTTGGTGTTTTGCATCAGAAAATTCTCTTAAGTAGCGCCGCGTTTATAACACAAGAAGATGAATATTCTTTGAGCATAGCTTTCATCTGCGCGATTCGACTCGCTACGTTAGCTTTACGTTCCTCCGCATTTGTTTCGGAAACCTTGCCCGCATGGCGAATATCATCACTAGGCAACTCTTCAATAAACCGGCTGGGGTCGCAATGTTCCCAATCGCTCGCACGAACTAATAGTGTTTTTTGATAAATACGACATGAGGTAAACCTTCAAAGTGGGCATCGCACGTGAGTAGATCAGCATCGAAGCTGAGTGCAGTTGCGTAAACGATGGCATCCGCCGTAGCTAGTTTGTGTTGGTGGTGCAACTCCGCAGCATGTAGTGCAATTTTTGTATCGAGTGGGGCGATGATGCAATCTTGCGTATAGGCAATCACTTGATCCGCTTCAGTCTCACCCACCTCGCGCGTGAGCCACTTGTAAAGCTCCAGCTGCACTATGGTGGGGACGACACACTGCGTTTTATCGGGAAAGACCTCGCTAATCGTTGATTTCATTGGGCTACCGATGAGCCACTCCACCCAGATTGAGGTGTCAACAACGCGCATCAAAATCTATCACCACGATCCCTGAAGTTATCCGGGTTGGCTTCTGCTGCAATGCCACTTAGTTGCTCAAAGTCTAAAACAGGTATTACCAGCATGCCTTTGCCTTTAGGTACAAAAACAAACTGCTGTCCAGATTGCCAGTGCTGCTCTTCACGCACAGATTTGGGGATGGATATTTGATATTTGCTGGATAGTGTGGCGGTAGCGGGCATTTTCATACTCCTTAATCAACGATACCAATAAAGTAAGAGTGTAGCATGTTGCCGCTATTTCTCTAACATCGCTTTCATGTGTGCAATACGGTTAGCGGCATTTTTCTTACGTTCTGCGGGGTCTGTGGTTAAAGATTTTCCCGCGTGACGTATGTCATCTTCCGGTAGCTCCTCTATAAACCGGCTGGGCTCGCAATGCTCCCAATCGCCGGCGCGTTTACGTTTTTTGCAGTAGGTAATGGTGAGCGACCTCTGCGCGCGGGTGATGCCGACGTACATCAGGCGGCGCTCTTCTTCGACTTTGGCTGCGTCCTGACTCTCACGATGAGGCAGTATGCCTTCTTCCACGCCTATCAGGAACACATGGCCGAACTCCAAGCCTTTGGCAGCGTGCAAAGTAGAGAGTTTTACTGCGTCCGGCTCGCCTTCTTCGCGGCCTTCCAGCATGCTCATCAGCGCCACGGTTTGGGTGAGTTGCAGTAAGGTACTGTCCTCTTCATCGCCTTTTTTCGTGAGCCAGCCGACAAAGTCCAGCACGTTTCCCCACTTGGTCTCGGCGGCACGCGGTTCTTCGCTATCATATAAAAACGCCTCGTACTGGATGGCGGTGAGCAAGTCTTGCAGCACTTCTCCAGCAGGATCTCTAGGGGCACGTTGCTGCATGCGGTTGATGAAATCGCAGAAGGTGATTAAGTCTTCTAATTGCTTCTTGCCCCGCCCGTTAATGAAATCTCGCTGAAAGGATGGCTCAAAAGCCGCTTCAAACAAGGAGATATGTCGTCCTGCGGCGTATTCTCCCAAGCGTTCCAGCGTAGTGCTGCCTATGCCTTTTTTCGGCGTAGTCGCAGCGCGGATGAAGGCAGGATCGTCGTCTTCATTCGCAATCAGCCGCAAATAACTGACTAAATCCTTAATCTCGGCGCGGTCAAAAAACGATTGCCCGCCGCTGACGGTATAGGGGATTTTCTGCTGGCGTAGCTGTTGTTCAATGAGGCGTGCCTGGTGGTTGCCGCGATACAGCACGGCATAATCTTTGTAAAACGTACGGTGTTCAAACTTGTGCGCCAGCAGTTTCATCGCCACCATTTCTGCTTCGTGTTCTTCGTCCTTGGCGGGGTGTACCTGGATCAGGTCGCCTAACCCCAAGTCGCTCCACAGCCTCTTCTCAAATAGCTTGGGGTTGTTGGCGATGACGTGGTTTGCTGCACGTAAGATACGCACCGTGGAGCGGTAATTTTGTTCCAGTTTGATGACCTGCAATTGCGGAAAATCGGTGGTGAGTTGGCGCAGGTTCTCCACATCGGCGCCGCGCCATGCGTAGATGGCTTGGTCGTCATCACCTACCGCGGTGAACTGGCCTTGGCTGCCGGTGAGCAGCTTGACCAAGTGATATTGGCAGGCGTTGGTGTCCTGATATTCGTCTATCAGCAAATAGCGCAGCTTCATCTGCCACTTATGCAGCGCGTCGTGGTGCGTCTGAAAAATCTCCACCGGCAGCCGTATTAAATCGTCAAAATCTACCGCCTGGTAAGCTTTCAGTGCCTGCTGGTAGAGCTGATAAATCTTGGCACTGGCGACATCTAACTCATCTTCAGCGTTCTTGGCGGCGGCTTCTGGCGACATCAGCGCGTTCTTCCAGTGAGAGATGCGCCACTGAGTGCGTTTCAGTAGCTGCTTGTCGGTGGTGGTCAGGATGTCGGAAATCACTTTAAGGCTATCCGCCGAATCCAGAATCGAGAAGCGTGGCTTGTAACCCAACAACTGCGCTTCCGAACGTAAAATTTGCAAACCCAGCGAGTGAAAAGTGGTCACCGTTAATCCCTTGCTTGGCTTGCCTTTCAGCAAATCGCTGACGCGTTCTTGCATCTCCCGTGCCGCCTTGTTGGTAAAGGTAATCGCGGCGATGTGCTTGGGTTCAAAACCTTGATGCTCGATGAGATGTACGATTTTGTGCGTAATCACGCGCGTTTTGCCACTGCCGGCACCAGCCAGCACCAAGAGTGGTCCGCCCATATAGCTGACGGCTTCGCGCTGGGGATCGTTGAGTTTGGAAAGCATGGGGGCTGGATTTTAACGGGATTGAAGGGCGGCTGCCATGTTAATCTTGCAACGCTTATGACAACGCCATTAACAATTCTGCGCGACGTATTTGGGTACACCAGCTTTCGTGGTGCACAGCAGTCCATTGTGGAACACGTCACCAATGGTGGCGATGCCTTGGTGTTGATGCCTACCGGTGGCGGCAAATCGCTGTGTTATCAGCTCCCCGCTTTGCTGCGCGAGGGCGTGGCGATTGTGGTTTCGCCCTTAATCGCGCTGATGCAAGACCAAGTAGACGCACTGCAACAACTGGGCGTGAAAGCCGCGTTTCTCAACTCCAGCCTAGGTGCCGATCAAGCTCGCAGTGTGACCAGCCAGCTACAAAATGGTGAGCTGGATATTCTCTACGTCGCCCCGGAACGCTTGCTGATGCCAAGTTTCCTTAGCCTACTAGAGCGTCTCACTCCCTCTCCCCTCGTGGGAGAGGGCAGGAGTGAGGGGGCGCTTATACAAGGCGCAATCGCCCTCTTCGCCATAGACGAAGCCCACTGCGTATCGCAATGGGGGCACGACTTCCGTCCCGAATATCGCGGCCTGACGGTGCTGCACGAACGCTTTCCCAAGGTGCCGCGCATCGCGCTGACGGCCACTGCCGATGCGCCTACTCGCGCTGAAATCATCGAGCGTTTACAGCTTGAAAGCGCGCAGCAATTCGTTTCCAGCTTCGATCGCCCCAATATCAAATATCGCATCGCGCACAAAGACAACGCACGCAAACAACTGGAAGCTTTTCTAAGTGCTGAGCATCCAGATGACGCAGGCATCGTCTATTGCCTGTCGCGCAAACGGGTGGATGAAACCGCCGAATGGCTGAAAACGCGGGGGTGGGATGCTTTGCCTTACCACGCGGGGATGAGTACTGCTTTGCGGAACGCCAATCAGCACCGATTTTTGCGTGAAGAAGGCGTGATTATGGTGGCGACGGTGGCTTTTGGCATGGGCATAGACAAACCTAATGTGCGTTTCGTGGCGCATTTGGATTTGCCCAAAAGCATGGAAGGTTACTATCAGGAAACCGGGCGTGCCGGGCGTGACGGTTTGCCCGCCAATGCTTGGATGGTCTACGGCTTGGGCGATGTGGTGAGCATGCGCCAGATGCTGGATTCAGGCGATGCACCGGAAGAGAGAAAACGTGTAGAACGGCAAAAACTGGACGCACTGCTGGGTTTCTGTGAATCCACCGCTTGCCGCCATCAAACGCTATTACGCTACTTCGGCGAAGCACACCCCGGTGACTGTGAGCAGTGCGACAATTGCCTGCAACCCGTAGATACTTGGAATGCCACGCAAGCCGCGCAGATGGCGCTTTCTTGCGTCTATCGCAGCGGCCAAAGATTTGGTGTGGTGCATCTGATCGACGTGCTGCTAGGCAAGTCCAACGCTAAGATTCAGCAATTCAACCACCAAACGCTTTCTACCTATGGCATCGGCAAAGACTTAAGCCAAGCGCAATGGAGCAGCATCTACCGTCAGTTGGTTGCGGGGGGATTTCTGGAAAGCGACATCGAAGCCTATGGTGGTCTAAAACTCACCGATACCGCCAAACCGGTGCTGAAAGGCACGCAGGAAGTCTGGCTACGTCGCGACGCCGAACCCGCCAGTAAAACCAGCAAAGCCGAGCGTGCTTCTCGTACCAAAGAAGGCTATGAGGCTGTCACTGACGACCCGCTATGGCAAGCGCTCAAAGATAAACGCATGGAGCTGGCCAAAGAACAAGGTGTGCCGCCGTATGTGATTTTTCACGACAGCACCTTGCTCGAAATCCTCAACCAGAAACCGCAAACACTGGATGAGATGGGGCGCATCAGTGGGGTGGGGCAGGCCAAGTTGCTAAACTATGGCGATGCGTTCTTGCAGGTGTTGGAAGAAGGTTGAGCTAGCTATTCACCTGTGGCAGCAAGTGCCGCCTTGCGGTAAGCTAGAGTTTCTTTATTTGATCCTTCCAGAACCTTAAAAAACTATGGCCCAATACGTCATGTCTATGCTCCGTGTGAGCAAGATTGTTCCTCCTAAACGTCAGATTATTAAAGATATTTCATTGTCATTTTTCCCGGGAGCCAAAATTGGCCTGCTGGGATTGAATGGCTCTGGTAAATCCACGGTGCTGCGTATCATGGCCAATGCCGATAAAGAGTACGAGGGCGAGGTGCAGCACCAACCGGGGATTTCCATCGGATATTTGCCGCAAGAGCCAGAACTTGATCCCAACAAGACCGTACGTGAAGAAGTCGAGTCTGGTTTGGGTGCGGTAGCGGAAGCCAAGCAAAAACTGGAAGAGATTTACGCGGCGTACAGCGAGCCGGACGCCGATTTTGATAAATTGGCCGAAGAGCAGGCCAAGTACGAGAATATCATTTCGGCGAGTGGTGCGGATTCTGAAACACAGCTAGAGATCGCCGCCGATGCGCTGCGCTTGCCGCCCTGGGATGCCAAGATTGCACCGCTTTCCGGTGGCGAGAAGCGTCGTGTGGCGCTGTGCAAATTGCTGCTTTCCAAACCCGATATGCTGCTGCTGGATGAGCCGACCAACCATCTGGATGCGGAGTCTGTGGAGTGGCTGGAGCAGTTCCTGGTGCGCTTTCCCGGCACTGTAGTGGCCGTCACCCACGATAGATATTTCCTTGATAACGCCGCCGAATGGATACTGGAGCTGGATCGTGGCCGCGGTATTCCGTGGAAGGGCAACTATTCAAGCTGGCTGGAGCAGAAGGAAGCGCGGCTTGAGCAAGAAAACAAGCAGGTTGATGCCCACATGAAGGCGATGAAGACTGAATTGGAATGGGTGCGGCAGAATCCTAAGGCGCGGCAAGCCAAGAGTAAGGCAAGGCTTGGGCGGTTTGAGGAGCTTAATTCGGTTGAATATCAAAAGCGCAACGAAACTCAGGAAATTTTTATTCCGCTGGGTGAGCGTCTGGGTGACAAGGTGATTGAGTTCAATGGCGTATCCAAAGCTTTTGGCGACAGATTGCTGATTGATAATCTGAGCTTCAACATCCCGCCCGGGGCTATCGTTGGTGTGATTGGCCCTAACGGTGCGGGCAAGTCTACTTTGTTCCGCATGATTATGGGCAAGGACACGGCAGACAGCGGTGAGATCGTGGTCGGACCAACGGTCAAAATGGCGGCGGTGGAGCAGACGCGCGAAGGCCTTGAAGACGAAAAGACGGTATTCGATGTGATTGCCGGCGGTGCCGATGTGATTACGGTGGGCAAGTTCGAAATGCCCAGCCGCGCGTATATCGGCCGTTTCAACTTCAAGGGTGGCGACCAAGCCAAAATTGTAGGGACATTGTCTGGCGGTGAGCGTGGACGGCTACACCTGGCGAAAACGCTGATTGCCGGTGGTAACGTCTTGCTACTGGATGAACCTTCCAATGATTTGGATGTGGAAACCCTGCGTGCGTTGGAAGATGCGCTGCTGGAATTTGCAGGATGCGTGCTGGTGACATCACATGATCGCTGGTTTCTCGACCGTATCGCCACACACATCTTGGCGGCAGAGGGCAATTCTCAGTGGACTTTCTTCAACGGCAATTATCAGGAATACGAAGAAGACAAGAAGAAGCGGCTGGGCGAAGAGGGTGCCAAACCCAAACGTATCAGATACAAACCAATGAGCAGGTGAGGAGCATGACGATGAAATGGTTTTCCAGTCTGAGTATCCGATGGAAGTTGCAGATTTATTTTATCGCAGTGACCATCGTGACCACCATATACAATCGACTGCTTGCGGCACACGAATTGCAGAAGATAGTTGATATAGCTAGCAAAAACCATGTTTCTCAGGCCGTCGTCCAGATGATGGTTGATCAGCGAGATCACTACCTGACCAGTTCGATATGGGAGTCAGGAATTGAGTTTGCCATCCAGTTCTCTGTGATTGCCTTTCTCGCCAGTTTTTTCGTCAAACCCATACAGCGTTTATGCCATTCTTTGCAGCAGGTGGAAAAGGGTGATCTGACCCACCACATAGAAATTTCTGCACATGATGAAATTGGCGTGCTGGAAAAGACTTTCAATTCCGTGCTGCAGCACTTCAATACCGTGTTGGGGCAGGTGGAAGATAACAGCCAGCAGATGAACCAGTCGGCGATTCAAGTCACCACTATTTCGCACGAGATTTCCAGGGTGGGGCATCAGCAGGAAGAGCGCTCTATCGAGGTGACGGTGGCGATGATGGAACTGCACATGCTCTCGGAAAGGGTGCAAAAGCAAGCTGGAAAAGCTACCGAATACTCCAAGCAAGTGGAGGCGTTGGCGCAAGAAGGTATTGCCAGCGTCAATGTCAACGTGGGTGCCATGGATGACACCATGCACGAGGTCAATCATGCCTCGCAGCAAATTCAGGAGCTGGAGCAATCGGCGCAGAAGATTCACGACATTGTTAGCACCATTCTGGAAATCTCCGCGCAGACCAATCTGCTGGCGTTGAATGCGGCGATTGAGGCGGCTCGCGCCGGTGAATATGGGCGCGGTTTTGCCGTAGTGGCGGACGAGGTACGCAAGCTGGCGGTACGCACTTCAAATTCCGCAGGGGAAGTGGGCGGTATCATCAGCCAACTTTCCGACAAAGTGTTGCAGGTGACCAATGCTATGTCGGTGGTGGTGGAGAAGGTGGCTGAAACACAAGCCGACACCGGTAAGACCGCGCAGACTATAGAGCAAATGGCTAGCAACTCGGTAGAGACGGCGCAAGCCAACATGGCCATTGCCGATGCCTGCCAGGAACAGCTCAATAATTTCCAGCAACTGCAAACCACGTTGCAAATGCTATTCTCGACCTTGAAAGAAAACAGCACCAAGGTCGAGGCAACCGCCACGATAGGCGAGAATCTGCGCGCTATTAGCGGTAATCTCAATGAGTCAATGAGTGAATTCAAGTTCGCTCATCACGTCACGTCTAACGCATTGCAAGACGAGCGACGCAGAGTGCCGCGTGCTGATAAAAGCTTGATGCTGGAGCTGCGTCAAGGACCTGAACTACGCAAAGCCATCACCCGTGATTTTTCGATGACGGGCATGAGTTTTGGTGTCAGCCAGCGCTTGAACAAGGATGCGGTGATAGAAGTCACCTTCCACATGCCGTGCGACGATGTGCAGCAATACGGCAAGCAGCCACCGGTGCAGATCAAGGCGCGCGTGGCTTGGCAGCGCGAGGAGGAAGGCAAGCAATTATGTGCACTAGAATTCGTGGACATCAGTCCTGCAGCTCGACAGCAGGTCAAGGAATGCTTTGCCTACTTTAATCAGTCGGCAGAATTCTCCAAGTAAGGACTACCAGTGGATACATTGAGCCACGCCCTGTGGGGCTATGGTCTGTTCGGCCAGCGTCGCTGGCCTGGGTGGGCGCTGTTCTTTGGTGCGATGCCAGATTTGATCTCGTTCGGCATCTTTTTGGTGATGCGGGTATTAGGTGGCGATTGGCATCCCGGTTCGCCGCCATTGGCAACGCTCCCAGCTTGGTTGTTCATGAGCTACAACGTCGGTCACAGTTTTGTGGTGTGCGGCGTGGTCATTGGTCTGGTGGCGTTGTGGGACAAGCGCTATGCCTTTGTGATGCTAGGCTGGCCATTCCATATCGTGCTGGATTTTCCGTTTCACTCTTACAAGTATTTTCCCACGCCCATATTCTGGCCGATTTCGGATTTCAAGATAGACGGCATTCCTTGGTCGCATCCTTTGATATGGTTTTCCAATGTGGCGGGGCTGGTGGTGTTGTTTGGTTATAGGGTTAGACAAAAACGTCATGGCTGAAATTCTGAAAATCCGCCCGGGTCAATCCATCGAACTGCTCAAGGAGCTCCATATCCTGACCCGTGACGGCAAGCTGAATCAGGATAGCCGCCGCAAGCTCAAGCAGGTCTACCACCTGTACCACTTTATCGAGCCGCTGCTCAAGGAATCCGGACCGGACACCGCGCTGGTCGATCACGGCGCGGGTAAATCCTATCTCGGCTTCATCCTCTACGACCTGTTCTTCAAGGAGCTGGCAGGGGCATCACACATCTTCGGTATCGAGACCCGCCCCGAGCTGGTGGAAAAATCGCAGGAATTGGCAAAACGATTGGGTTTCGAGCGCATGAGTTTTCTCAATCTATCGGTGGCCGATTCCATCACCTCAAGCGCTTTGCCGCCCGCTGTGGACGTAGTGACCGCGCTGCACGCCTGCAACACTGCCACGGATGACGCCATCCACTTTGCGCTTGCCAAACAGGCCAAATTCATCGTGCTGGTGCCGTGCTGCCAAGCCGAAGTGGCCGCGGTTCTCAAGAAGAATAAATCACAGCAGCTTAAAGCGGTGCTATCCGAGCTTTGGCGTCACCCCATCCACACCCGTGAATTCGGCAGTAATGTGACGAATGTATTGCGCTGTTTGCAACTGGAAGCGCATGGCTATCAGGTCACCGTGACCGAACTGGTGGGTTGGGAGCACTCCATGAAGAACGAGCTCATCCTTGCGAAAAAACAAGAGGCCCGCAAACATCAACAAACCAACCCCGGCGCTGCCAAGCGCTTGCAGGTTTTATTACAGGAACTGGGGCTGGAAGAACTCACGGAACGGTTTTCATAACGAAAATTGACTTGACGTACGTTATAACGTACGATTAGGCAAAATTCAGGAGCCAAACATGACTACCCTTACCGCCAGCGAAGCCAGAGCCAACCTCTACCGTCTTGTGGATGAGACGGCTCAATCACACGAGCCTATCATCATTTCCGGCAAGCGCTCTAATGCCGTATTGGTAGCGGAGGAAGACTGGAAAGCCATTCAGGAAACACTGTATTTGCTCTCCGTCCCCGGTATGCGCGAATCCCTGCGTGCAGGCATGGCAGAGCCGCTTTCCGAAAGTGCCAAGGCGCTTGACTGGTGAGTTGGCAGGTCGTGTTCGCCAAACAGGCGGTCAAGGATGCCAGTAAACTTGCCGCCAGCGGCCTGAAACCCAAAGCTACCGATCTATTGGCGATTCTGGGACAAGACCCTTACCAGAACCCACCGCCTTATGAAAAGCTGGTGGGCGATCTTGCCGGACTGTATTCCCGTCGTATCAACATCCAGCATCGCTTAGTGTACGAAGTCTTTCCCGAACAAAAAACCGTGCGCGTGTTACGCATGTGGACACATTACGAATAGCGAATATGCAAACAATAGATTTGGGGCTGTAGTAGATAAGCTTAGATGTTAAGCTTATTGGATGAAGATAACTCATTGTAAGTTATTAAGAAAACATCAGATAAGGTTGCTTGAGTTTTTTGTACTAGAAGCAACGGCTCGATCAGCAGCAGATTTGCTGGGG
>JANYIK010000131.1 GCA_025362115.1 Methylophilaceae bacterium | reverse complement strand
GTGTTGCCGTCAATGCTGGGCTGAACTACGGTACGGTACAATGGCTCGATACCATACAGGGCATCTTTGGCCTTGCCGCTGAGATGCTTTTCTGAAGTCTTGGCCATCTCTATGCCTTTTTTGACATTGCTCAATGCCTGTTTCATGGCATCGGCAAAGTCAATATCCACCGCGTTATAGTGCGGGGTATCAGCGTTAGCAATGTTGGACGCGATCAATTGCTGACGGAAGCTACGGACTTCGAGCGCCTTTTCTTGAAACGCAAAAGCTTTATCAATACTGTTCATAACCGTTCGATTCACAATGAGACACGGCTGATTAAGCATTATCCATGCCAAATAGTGGTAAGTAGCCTAAAACAAAGGCTCACAGAGGAGTTGCAAGAGAAAATGTAAAGTTGTGGCGGCAAGGGCTTGCCGCTTATGGCAAGCGCTTAAGTATTAGCTTCCGCCGCAAACACCCGGTTGCGTCCAGCGTGTTTGGCACGATACATGGCTTGGTCGGCGCGTTTGATAACGTCTTCTTGCGACTCCTGAGGCAACCGCTCCGCCACGCCAGCGCTGAAGGTAATCAGTATCTTCTGGTTGTCGTGCAGAAAAATATTCTTGGTCAGATCGCGTTGCACCCTCGTCATCACCTCCACACCTTCTTCCTGCGGCGTTTCCGGCAGAATGATGACAAACTCCTCGCCACCGTATCGCGCCAACACGTCTGACGGGCGCAATGCGTCGCGCGTCACTTTGGCAAGATGCGTCAGCGCTGCATCGCCCGCATCATGCCCTATCCCATCGTTAAGTTTTTTGAAGTGGTCTATGTCCAATATAGCCACACTGATGGGCGTTCCGCTGCGCTCGGCACGGCCAAATTCACGCTCGAATGCATCGGTCATACCGCGCCGATTTAATGCACCAGTAAGAAAGTCCTCGTGTGCCAATTCGCTGAGTTGGGTAATTTCCAGCGTCAGCTCGCGCACCTTTTCCTGCGCTTCGTCGCTTTTCACTTGCAACTCTTGCATTTCGTCATGCGCACGCAGCGCGTCCATCTGCATCGAATGCGTATCGCGCATCAATCCATCCAGCACCACGCTCAAATCCACTATATCCGACGTACCACTGATTTGCGCTTGATATCCTTCAATCTTGGTATGATATTTACTGGTGTACTCAGTCATTTGTGCCAATTTGTTCACAAAATCTTCAGCCATGCGCTTCAGGCTTTCTCGCGCTTCCAAAACACTATGCTTGAGCTTGCCTTGCTTGAACAACAGCTCCTTCAAGGCACTTTCCGCGTCGTACAGCGCCTCAATATCCAGCGGCTGGGCGATGATGTCGCGGATAATCTGGGTCTGACCCTGCATCCACTCGTCATCTACCACCAGCTCACCGATGTTATCCACCAGCAGACGCATCAGTTGCAGCAGTTCCTCATGCAAGCGCGATTCGGCCTTCTGGTTCATCTCTAGCCGATACCAGAAGGCCTTGAGCGCCTCGCCCAACTTTTCCATCTGCTTGTCAGACCTAGCACTTCTGGCTTGTCCCAGCACATCTTGAGCGTGGCGCTCCAGTTCTGGCAAGTACTGCAAACGCGAGACAATGCCAAACGCCAAGGTTTGAATCAGCATCTCGCGCCACCAGATGGCAGTCGCCGTGGGTAAACCGGAAGAATCTTCCACCTCCGCAGGTGCACTTTCTTGCAATTCAGCCAGCAATTCTGGTTCCAGTGATTCAGCATTACCCTTCCACAAGCTCACCAGTCCTTGCAGCTTGATAGTCAGCGCGGCAGCGTCACCCCCAAAGTTACTTAATACCCGTTCCAAAGCTTCTTTTTTCTTAGTGACGGTAAAACCGGGGCGATTCGCCTCCAGTTCGCGCAGCAACTCTCGCAGCACCTCGCCCCAGTTACCCGCCATATTGCCCGCAGGTATCAACTGCCGCACATGTTGTTCCAAGGCCGCCACATCGCCTTTGTTGGCCGCAGCTTCCATCTGCACCGCCAGCCCCAGCCACTTGGAATGCGTGCTGCCTGCGTCACGCAGCAACCGTATCAACAGCTGCAGCGCGTCCTCAGACTTATTCCCTGTAATCTCGTCATAAGCTCGCTTGAAATTGTCCGGCGTAGGCGGCTGCCTGCGCTGCACCAGCGTTTTGAGCGCCATGCGCGCGATGTCGGTGGGAGTTTGAGTTAGTATTTGTTCTTCTGCCATTGAGGTATTCCGATTATCTGTTGCTACGTTGTACCAGAGCTTATAGCGTTAGAATACGCTAAATCTTTAATCCTCGTTAATGAAGCCCATGCGCCTAAGCAATTCCTATTTCGCACTCGGTCTCGCGCTCTACTGTAGCTTCGCACACGCCGCAGCATGGCAATCGCGTGAGTCCATCCAAGCCGCCGCTGAGAGTTTTGTCGCGCAGAAAACTGCCAGCATTGACGGCGAGGTCACCATCTCCAGCACCCCGCCCGATGCGCGCGTCAAAGTCGCTAATTGCGACAAGTTGGAAACCTCGCTGCAATCTGGGAACAGGCTATGGGGCAGGACCAACATCACCGTCAGTTGCAACTCTCCTGCTAAATGGTCGCTACGCGTTCCGGTCAACATCAAAGTTGTGGGGAAAGCCTTGGTCGCCACCCGCGCCATCGGCAGCGGGCAAACCATAGAAGCGCAGGATGTAACAGTGGAAACGCTGGATCTGACCCCCTATCCCATAGGCGTATTCAAAACCCCAGAGCAAGCGGTAGGCAAGGTCACCGCCAACAGCATCGCCGCCGGATCGCCGTTCCGAGCAGAAGTGTTACGCGCACAGATGGTCATCAAACAAGGTCAGCAAGTGGTGGTGGTGGCGCAAAGTGCGCACATCAAAGTCAGTACCGAGGGTGTGGCCATGAACAACGCCCAAGCAGGGCAAGTGGTGGGGGTAAAAACAAAGTCAGGTGCGGTTGTTAAAGGCATCGCCAAAAGCGAAGGCGTGGTGGAGGTTAATTTTTAACTTCCCCTAACACCCTTCCTCCAGTCCTTATTTACTAAACCAAGTCAACGTTCCCCCCTTCATATCCGGCACCAGTATGGTTTTGCCATCCGCGGCTAAACCAATATCCGCAGCGGACTGAAACTGCACCTTCACCCATTCCAGGTTACCGTCTTTTTTCAGTGTGAACAGGCGACCATTTTTCCAGTCGCTAATCCAGAGCGTACCGCGTTTGTCGCGTACTAGGCCATCGGCACCGCCAAAACCTTCGGCGACGCGCTCCATCTTCCCAGTGTTGAGGGTGATGCGATACAACATGCCGGAGACGAAATCCACCATCAGCAGATGGTCGTTGCCATCAGTCAGCAGGCCATTGGGAGCCAGCACGCGCGGATCGTCGCCGTTGACCACGGTGGTCACTTTGCCGTCTACCGCCACGCGATATACCGCACCGCCCTTGCCTTGCAGATCGCCACTATCAGACACGAACAGGCTGCCATCCTTGCCGAACTCGAGGTCGTTCAGAAACAGCGGTTTTGCAGGGAAGGCCTCTGCTGCGACAAATACGCTCCACTTGCCGTCTTTACCCACTTTCAAAATGCGCGTCTTGTCTGCCACGTACAGCACGCCTTTTGAGTAGGCCAAGCCCTTGGGGTCGTCCATGCCACTGGCAAACACTTTGGCTTTACCATCCGCGCCTATCACGGCGATATCACCATCACCGTCCTTACCAAATTCCCCTATCTCGGAAACATAGACACGTCCATCTGCAACTACCACTGACTCTGGATTCTTCAAGCCAGTGACAACTTTACTTTCGCCGGCATAGGCGTTAAAACTGGCGATAAGCGCTACAACTAAAAGACTATTTTTCAACTTAACAACTCCCTAAAAGTATTCAAAAAAACTAAATTTTGGCTCGCGCCCGACAATAGCCACAATACCACACGGAGAGCGAGTAAAGTCACTCGCCATCGCGGTTTGGATGCTGCTCTGCAACGCGCCATCAGCTTGCATCTGGGTCATGATATTTTGCATGGCGGCATCAAAAGCCTTGCTGACTTCGTTATCCTGATAGATTGAGGTCAATTGACCATACTGTTCGCCTTCGGCCTTGTAGGTAGCCAAAGGCTGACCGTCGCCGCG
>JANYIK010000095.1 GCA_025362115.1 Methylophilaceae bacterium | reverse complement strand
TGCAACCGCTAAGTTGCAAACTTCAAACAGTCGCAATCGTTAATCCGATTTAGCTAGACAACAAAAAACCCGCAAAATATGCGGGTTTTTTGTTGGGCGCAAGGAATGGCGCTTATTCTGCGGTTGCTGGTGCAGCTACTTCCTTGTCACGCATTTTCAGTTTTTCTTTAATACGTGCAGATTTACCGGAGCGGTCACGCAAGTAGTAAAGCTTGGCACGACGTACATCGCCACGGCGCTTCACTTCAATGCTGGCAATCAGCGGAGAATAGGTTTGGAAGGTACGTTCTACGCCTTCACCTGACGAAATCTTACGCACGATAAAGTTGGAATTCAGGCCACGATTGCGCTTGGAAATAACCACGCCTTCATAAGCCTGTACACGCTTACGCGTGCCTTCAACTACGTTCACACCGACGACGACGGTGTCACCTGGTGCAAAGTTAGGAATCGTTTTGCCTAAGCGCGCGATTTCTTCTTGTTCCAGAGTTTCAATAATGTTAGCCATGCTACTTCCTTTCTAGTTATGGGAGCCTTGTTCCTGCTCGATCTCAGCGAGTAGCCGAGACTCCTCTTTAGTCAACTGCCTTGCGGCTAGTAAATCCGGGCGTTTTGCCCTTGTCCGCGCCAGTGCTTGTTTCAAGCGCCAACGTCGAATCTCTTCATGGTGGCCAGACAATAGCACCGCTGGCACCGTTTCACCTTCAACCACCTCAGGCCGCGTGTAGTGCGGACAATCTAATAAACCATTGACAAACGAATCTTGCGCCGCTGAATCTGCATCGCCCAAACTGCCCGGCAACTGCCGCACTATCGCATCTATCAAAGCCATCGCGGGGATTTCCCCACCAGACAGCACGTAGTCGCCTAGCGATATTTCCTCATCCACATGGCGCTGAATCAAGCGCTCATCTACACCTTCATATCGGCTTGTCAGCAGGATTAAGGCAGGTTTAGCCACTAATTCCATCACCTTATGATGTGTGAGCGGTTTGCCCTGCGGTGAAAAATGAATCACCCAACTCGCCGAACCTACTTCTGTTTTGACCGCTTTAATCGTTTTTTGCAGCGGCTCGGCCATCATCACCATGCCGGGACCACCTCCAAACGGGCGGTCATCTACGGTTTTGCGCGCATCAGTCGTGAAATCACGCGGATTCCATAACTGTAAACTGTACAACTTATTTTCTAAAGCTCGCGCGGTAATGCCATATTGGCTTATCGCCTCAAAAGCTTCTGGAAACAAAGTAATGACATCAAAACGCATGGTCAAAACTCAGTCGTTCCACTCGTCTGGCCAATCCACCTGCATCTTCTTGGTGGCTAAGTCCACTTGCTGCACTACTTGTGCGGTAAAAGGAATCAGTCGTTCTCGACTTTCCTTTTCTTCGCCCCTTACCACCAGCACGTCATTCGCGCCTGTGGCAAACACTTCTGTTATTCGCCCAAAATGTTGCCTTTGCAGATTTTGCACTTCCAGCCCGATCAAATCAGACCAGTAGTATTCATCTTCTTCCGGTTCCGGCAAATCATCACGCGGAACGCCTATTTCCTTGCCTTTCAACGCGAAGGCCGCGGTACGGTCATCGCAGCCGACGAACTTGGCGATCACCGACTTGCCGTGGATACCCACTTCTTCCACATCGCACAACTGCCATTCCGTTTTGCTGCTCATCCACCATTCAGGATAATCCAGCAAGTTGTCCAGCATTTCGGTGAAAGTCTGAATCTTGACCCAGCCTTTGACACCATAAGGGACGGCTATTCGCCCCATTACCACCATTTCAATTGCGGCTTTGTTCACACTAAGCCTACACCCAAAGGTGCAGAATTAAGCTTCTGCAGCAGGTTCGGCTGGCTCTGCAACTTCAGCAACAGTTTCTGCGGCTGGCTCTGCAACAGCTTCCTCAACTGCAGGTGCAGCAGCTTGTTCAGCGGCAGCAGTCTCGGCGGCGGCTTTGGCTTCTGCAGCCTCCTTGGCCTTGGCGGCTTTTGCAGCGGCTTTGGCTTCTGCAGCAGCGGCAGCGACTTTTTCTGCGGCAGCAGCAGCTACTTTAGCGGCAGTCTTTTCTTTGGCAGCTTTTGCAGCTTCAGGGCCTTTAGCTTCTTGCTTAACCAAGCGTGCCACGCAATCAGAAAGCTGCGCGCCCGTGCTTTGCCAATACTTGATGCGTGCGCCATCCAGACGCAAGCCTTCAACGTCATCCTTAGCTAGCGGGTCATAAAACCCCACGCGCTCAATGAATCTGCCATCGCGGCGATTGCGCGAATCTGCTACCACTACACTGTAAAAGGGGCGCTTCTTAGCGCCGCCACGAGCTAAACGGATGATAACCATGTGTTTTCTCTTGTGTTTGCCGAAAAAGGAAAAGGGCGGATTCTACTGGACTTTGCCTAGTTTAGGCAAGGGATAATTCGTCAAGAATACGGCGTGGGGTCAGATACATGCGCGGTAGCAAATCCTTGTTTTCGGAAACGACAAGAATCGCACACGCCACAGGCTCTGCCCTGACTATCTGCTTGGTAGCATGACACGGTCAGGCTGTAATCCACGCCTAGCGCCAGGCCTTGTTTGATGATTTCGGCTTTGGTGAGGTTTATCAGTGGTGTGTGCAGCTTCATTACTTGGCCTTCCACCGCGGCTTTGGTCGCCAAATTGGCCATGCGTTCAAAGGCTGCAATATATTCGCTGCGGCAATCGGGATAGCCGGAATAATCCAGCGCGTTGACGCCGATAAATATGTCGCGCGCGCCCAGCACCTCTGCCCAAGCCAAGGACAAGGACAACATGATGGTATTCCTTGCCGGAACATAGGTGACTGGAATGCCTTCGGTAAACTGTTCCGGTACTGCGATGTTGTTATCTGTAAGTGCCGAACCGCCAAAGCTGGAAAGATCGAGCTGAAAAACGCGATGCTCCGCTGCACCAAGCGCCTCTGCTACACGCTTGGCGGCTTGTAATTCGGCGATGTGACGTTGGTGATAATCGAGGCTGAGACAATAGCATTGAAAGCCCTCGTCTTTAGCGATGGCTAAGGCGGTGGCAGAATCCAGACCACCGGAAAGTAGGATGACGGCTTTTCTCATCACTAATGTCCCGGATTTTCGCCCCAGAGTATTTTGTGTAACTGTATCTGCATGCGCACCGGTAATTTATCGGCCAGTATCCATTCCGCCAAATCACGCGGCTGCAATTGGCTATAAACCGGCGAAAACAACACCGAGCATTTTTCTGCTATCGCCTTGTCAGCCAATAGCTGCTTAGCCCACTGATAATCCGTCACATCACACAGCACAAATTTGACTTCGTCTTTAGCTTTAAGCAATTCCAAGTTTTGCCACAGGTTCTTTTCCACTTCGCCAGAGCCCGGGGTTTTTATGTCCAAAATTACCGAAACCCGCGCATCTACAGGCACTATATTCATCGCTCCGCTGGTTTCCAGTGAAACATCGTAGCCCTCATCACACAGTTTTTTCAGCAGCAATATGCACTGTTTTTGCGCCAGTGGTTCGCCACCGGTGACTGTGACTCTTTTTACGCCGTAAGTCGCTACTCGCGCCATGATGTCGGCAATTTTCATGGTTTCACCGCCGTGAAAAGCATAAGCCGTGTCGCAGTAACCGCAACGCAAAGGGCAGCCAGTCAAGCGCACAAATACCGTGGGCAAGCCGACGCGCGAGGCCTCTCCTTGTAATGAAAAAAAGATTTCGTGGATTCTAAGAGACAAGCTAGTTTTTGGATTTGATGGCTTCAAGCTGGCTCAAGCGTTTTTTAGCTAAACCAGCCGCGTCCGACAGCGGATATTTTGCCACGATGTTCTTCAAAGTCTGCCGTGCACCGTCAATATCGGAAAGCTGAATCTGGCTGTTGGCGATGTTGTACATGGCATCCGGCACTTTTGCGTGATCTGGGTAGGACTTAACCATTTTTTGCTGTGCCGCCATCGCCGCTTTATAGTCGCGTTGCGAAAACCGTGCGTAACCCAACCAATACTGTGCGTTACCAGCGAATTTGCTGTTGGGATAGGTTTCCTGAAATTTCTCAAACGCGGTTGCAGATTGCGGATATTTACCTGCCTTGAACAAGGCGTGGGCAGCTTCGTAATCCTTGTTTTCTGCCGCAGAGTTGTCTGCTGCAACATCAGCTGGTGGTGTCGGGGTAGAGGGATTAGCTTCCATAGGTGGCGCAGCTTCACTGTTGGCAGACTCTTTGACCGGTGCTTCTTTGACTGCATCTTTAATTGGCGCTGGCGGCGTTTCCAGCTTGCGTAGCCGCGCGTCTACGTCGGTATACAGGTCGCGCTGGCGCTGTTGGGTGACTTCGATATCCCGCGCCATCACCTCTATTTTGCCATTCAGGCGCGTAATCTCGGCTTTGAGTTGCTCAATCTGATTGAGCATGTCCAACAAGGTTTGACTTTTTTCCAGCGTGGTGACCCGTCCATCAACTGCCAACCTCTGCTTTTGCTCTTCGTCCAGCTTGGTTTGCAAGGCTTGCGCCTGTGCTTGCAGCTGTAAAATAGCTTTTTGCTGCTCGATGATTTTGGCGCGCGCCTCGTCATCGTCAAAAAGGCCTGCTTGGGCGGCAGTAACGCCGCCCAGAAGCAGGCACAAGGCCAAAACAAGTTTCTTCAAAAATTACTCGCCTTCGTAGACGATGTCGGCACGGCGGTTTTGCGCCCAGCAGCTTTCAGTTTGTTCGGCGCAGCGTTGCTTTTCTTCACCATAGCTCACGGTTTCGATCTGGCGGTCGCTAGCACCCAGCACGTTCATCACGTTCTTGACGGCCACCGAACGGCGCTGACCCAGTGCCAAGTTGAACTCGCGGCTGCCACGGTCATCGGTATTGCCTTGCAGGATCAGCTTGGCTTCAGGATGTTCTACCAAGTATTTAGCATGGGCTTCGACCAATGGACGATATTCAGCCTTGACTTCGTCTTTGTTGTAGTCAAAGAAAACGCTACGGGTGTAGAGGATATTGTTAGGATCTTTACGTGGATCCAGCATGGCTTTTCCACTCATGTCAGCATCGCCAGCGCCGGAAGTGTCAGCCGAATTATCCATCATCGGTTCTGCTGGCTGACTAGAGCTTGCTTCTGCTACAGGAGCTTTAGGTTCTTCAATAGGCTTGCTAGCACAAGCCGCCAACAACATCGCTAATAAAGCACTTATCCATAATTGCTTACTCATCTTTCTTCTCCTTTTGGTTGTTGCAAATAAATTTCTAGTAATCTTTAATTCACCGCTGGACCCCAGGCGGGTTCTCGCACGTCGCCACTTTCACTCAAACGTTGCCTTACTTTGCCGTCCGATGACACTACGGACAATACACCTTTGCCATTGACCTTGGTAGCGTAAATAATTAACCGACCGTTGGGGGCAAAGCTGGGAGACTCATCATTTGTCGAATCACTCAACACTTGCACTTGATGGTTAGCCAAATCCTGTGTTGCTATCTGGAATTTTCCTCCATCACGGCGGATGAACGCAAGTTGTTTGCCATCCGGAGACAGACGTGGGCTTACGTTGTAGCCGCCTTCAAATGTTACCCGTTGCGGCTCGCCGCCCAGTGGTGACATGCGATAAATCTGCGGGCTACCGCCGCGGTCGGAGCTAAAGTATATCCACTTGCCATCTGACGACCATTGTGGTTCGGTGTCTATGGTTTGGCTGCGCGACAGTTTTTGTAAGCCTGTGCCGTCGGCGTTGATAATAGAGATTTGAGAATTAGCGCCTTGCGTCAGCACAATGGCGAGCCGCTGACTATCTGGCGACCAGGCCGGTGCGCTGTTGTTGCCCTTGTAATTCGCCAACACCGTGCGCTGGCCTGATGTCAGCGATTGTACATAAATGATGGGTTTTTTCTTCTCGAAAGATACATAGGCTAATTTTGTGCCATCCGGTGCCCATGTGGGTGAAATGATGGGTTCGGTACTCGACAAAACAGGTTGCGGACCATAACCGTCGGCATCGGCCACCACCAAGGTATAACGGGGGCCATTTTTCAGCACATAGCTGATGCGCGTGGCAAACACCCCCGGCTCACCGGTAAACTTTTGGTAGATCACGTCGGCGATTTTGTGCGCGGTCTGGCGTAACTGCCCCGGCGTAATGTCGTACTCAAATGCTGCCATTTGGTTTTGTTTCAACACGTCAAGCAAACGGAACGACACTTTCAAGCGCCCACCTGCACTAGGCTCCACCTTGCCAATCACCAAACCTTGTGCTTGCAAGGCTGTCCATTCAGGGTATTTCACCTCCGCTAATTCACGCGGCAATGTTGCTACGCCGCCCGTTTCTATTAGGCGAAACAGGCCGCTGCGGTATAAATCGGCTGATATGACTTGCGACAAGTCATCCCTTTTCAAAGGGTGATTAAACGGCAAAACGGCAATAGGGATTTGCTGTGCTGCGCCACCGATAATTTCAATATCCAGCGCAGCGTTTGCGCCAACAGGTAACAATAGACTCAACAGTAAAAGGATTCTTAGCATGGTTTGATTATAAAACGAAAAAGCTACTATTCATTAGGTTTGAACTTGAGACTAAGGTCGCGGAATTGGCTAAAAAGTTCCTGTGGAGGCATGGGCAGCGGTTGTGCGGCCAAAATGGCGCTTTCCACAGCCCGATCACAGGCTGCCATGCCGCTACCTTTTACCGACCGGGGCGTACCATTGACTTCGCCGGTAGGCATCAAACTGATAGCAAACACCAGCTCCGGCTTACCTGTTCCGCACAACTGTTTATTCACCTTACGTTGAATGGCGGCGATGATTCTGGCCTTGTATTTGTT
>JANYIK010000079.1 GCA_025362115.1 Methylophilaceae bacterium | reverse complement strand
GACGATGCCGGGCGCGACAAGGGCAATGCCGACAAGTCGGCCAAGGATGTGCAAGGTTACGACACCGACAACGCGGCGATGATAGCCTATGTGAAAAAACAGCCTTGGAGCAACGGCAATGTTGGCGCGATGGGTTTCTGTATCGGCGGGCATCTGGCTTTCCGTGCGGCGTTGCAGCCTGAGGTCAAGGCTACCGCGTGTTTCTACGCTACCGATCTGCACACCACCACCATCCCCAACAAGCCCGGCCAGCACAGTATGGAGCGTTTGAGCGACATCAAGGGTGAGCTGCTGATGGTATGGGGTAAGCAGGATCCGCACATTCCCGCCGCTGGTCGCGCCGAGGTGTACGCCAAACTCTCCGCCGCTAACCTTACCTTCACTTGGCATGAGTTCAACGCTCAGCACGCTTTCATGCGCGACGAAGGCGAGCGCTTTGACCCACAGGTGGCAATGACGGGCTATCAATTGGCATTGCAATTATTCGGTCGTAAACTGGCCTAGCTTGAAAGGCGGGTAGCGCGTGCTACCCGCCTCATTTCTTTTTCTTAGGCTCTGTTGCTTGCCGGAACTCTTCAGCAAGGTCATCGTCGATTGCAGCGAGCGCCAGCTGGATTCTCAGTACTTCGTTCAGGTCACCTTGATATGCGGCCAACAAGCCCAACTCATAAAGGGCGCTCGGGTGCTGCGGATTACACTTGAGCGCTTGCTGGAAATGCATGCGTGCTTCCAAACTGCGAGATTGTTTATTTTGCGCCAGCCCAAGGTAGTACCATCCTTCTGCATTGTTTGGCTCGCGTGCCGTCCATTGCATGGCGATGCGTTCCAGCTCAACCCACTCCTCGTTTTGTAGCGGGATAACTACACGCATGAAGAATGGCCTGGCTTCTTCCGGCGTATCCCAGAATGGCGGGTCGCCCTGCTCTATGGTGGCGGTTTCTGGGGCATCAAATAATTGTTTTACCCACTTCACTGGTACGTTGTAGTAATAGCCTTGACGACCGGGGCTCTTGAAGGTGTTGACGGCTACCAGACGGCCTGCCTCATCGAATACCGGGCTGCCGCTGGCTCCCATCCTGAAAGAAGCAGAAGTGCGAACGATTTGGCTGTCGTCCATGGGGTAGAGCGCCTTGATCTTGCCCCAAGTGGTGAGCGGTTTGGACGCACCCCCCGAGTAGCCAATGGAGAATATTTCCTGCTCATATTTGAGAGTTTCGCTATCACCCAGCACCACCGCCGAAAAGGGTAAGTCGGTGAAACGTAGTAGGCAGAGATCATGTTTCCAATCTGCTCTAACACCAACAGGAGCATAACTTTCACCCATTTTTATAACAGCCACACCATTACTGCCAGCCAGCACATGGCAATTAGTAGTAACCATATTGATACTCACCACTACGCCTGTACCTAAGCCACGACCACCGGATTTGGTGTAGATCTGAACCTTAACTACCGAAGGTTTAAGTAAGTCAACCAGTTCCAGGGCAGGTTCTGCTAGGGCAAGGTTTAGACATAAGCCTAGCGATAACACTATTAGCAGTTTTTGCAAGGCGCTTCTCCTTAAATAGGGTGCGGTGGATGCTCTGGTATCATACCGTTTATGTCAGAACTGAATCCACTCCTCAAGCAAAAAGGCGCTGCCAAAACTGCGCGTATTCCTATCAAAATTGTCCCGCAGCCGATGTTAAAAAAGCCGGAATGGATACGAATGAAAGTGCCGGATGGCGGGCGTTTCCGCGAGATTAAGCAGATTTTGCGTGACAATAATTTGCACACCGTATGCGAAGAAGCGAGCTGTCCCAACATCGCCGAGTGTTTCAGTGGCGGGACGGCCACTTTCATGATTCTGGGTGATTTGTGTACGCGGCGTTGCCCGTTTTGCGATGTGGCGCATGGCAAACCGCTAGCGCCAGATGGCAATGAGCCCGCTAATTTAGCGCGTACCATTGCACAGATGAAACTGAAATACGTGGTGATTACATCGGTGGATCGCGACGATCTGCGCGATGGCGGCGCTCAGCATTTTGCCGACTGCATCGCTACGGTGCGCGAAGCCAGCCCCAATATCCGCATTGAAACCCTGGTGCCGGATTTCCGTGGTCGGCTAGAACCAGCATTACAGGCACTTACTAACGCTTTGCCCGATGTGCTGAATCACAATCTGGAAACCGTGCCGCGGCTCTACAAACAAGCCCGCCCCGGGGCGGATTACGCACATTCACTAAAGCTGCTGGCCGATTTTAAGGTACAGCATCCGCACATTCCCACCAAATCTGGCTTGATGTTGGGCTTGGGCGAAACCGACGATGAGATTTTAGAAGTGATGCGCGATTTGCGCTCACATCAAGTGGAGATGTTGACCTTGGGACAATATCTGCAACCCAGCCCGCATCATTTGCCGGTGTTGCGTTTTGTTGAACCAGCGCGGTTCACTTTTTTTGAGCAACAGGCATTAAACATGAGCTTTACCCACGCCGCCTGTGGTCCTATGGTGAGATCGTCATATCACGCAGATCAGCAAGCACACGGAGTTTTGGTGTGACTTGCGAGCTATGTGATAGCGTTGGAGGTGAGTTGCTTTGGCAAAGCGAACTTTGCCGTGTGGTGCTGGTGGAAGACGCGCACTACGGGGGATTTTGCCGTGTGATTCTGAATGCCCACGTCAAGGAAATGACCGATTTGGAACCCTACCAGCGCGCCAAACTGATGGTCACGGTGTTCGCGGTAGAAGCCGCTGTACTGGCTATTGTGCAGCCGGATAAAGTCAACTTGGCCAGTCTAGGCAATTTGGTGCCGCATCTGCACTGGCACGTCATCCCGCGTTTTGCAGACGATAGACATTTCCCTAACCCAGTTTGGGGTGAAGCGAAGCGAGAGGGTGACAAGCGCCCAATCAATGTGGAAGCGCTGCGTCAGGCGATTAAGACAGGGCTAGGTTAGATCTTCAAGCGCTCTACAACCTTGCCGTTCTGTAGATGAGATTCGATAATCTCGTCCAAGTCTTCCTTGTCCACGTAGGTGTACCACACAGCTTCTGGGTATACCACGACCACCGGGCCTTCCGAGCAACGGTCAAAACATCCGGCGCGATTCACACGGCAATTGCCTTTACCATGCAAGCCCAACGCTTTGGCTTTTTTCTTGGTGTATTCAAACATTGCCTCGGCATCGTGGTCGGTGCAACAAGCCGCGCCATCTTCGCGCTGGTTGAGACAGAAAAAAACATGGTGTTTGTAGTGGTACATTAAAGATTCCTTAGTTTCCTGAAAGCATATCTTCGCGGGTGAAAGTCCACGTGCGGCTAATTTCCAGTATGTCGGTATCCTTGCGGATGTCGGCGGGGAAAGCTGCGTAAGGCGCAGCATTGGTGACAATATTACGAGCCGCGTCGTCGAGTATTTTAGAGCCAGAGCTATGGTTGATCTCGATTTTCTCCACGCTGCCATCGGCATTGATGGCTACTGTCATGACCAGTTTGCCATACAGTTTTTGCAACTTGGCTTCTTCAGGGTAATTGTTATTACCCCAACGCTCAACTTTTTGACGCCAAGCGTCTACATAGGAGGCAAAGCGGTATTCTTTGGCAACAGCACCTATGAATTGTCGTTTGGGGCGTTCCTGGTAAATGACTTGTTCTTTATCTAGCTTGGCTTCCAGTCGTGCCACATCAGCCAAGCTTTTGGATACCATATCTCGTGCACTCAGCTGTAAGCCGCTGGAATTTTTTGTTTGTTGCGCCACTTCTGGTGTGGCGGGCTTGGGTGCGGGTGTAGTGGTGGTATCGGCTTTCGTTAATACTTGTTGCACCTGCTTTTCCAGCTCTTTAACCTTACGTTGCTTTTGCGCTACTTCGTCTTCTATTTTGGCGGGAAGTTTTTTTGATTCTTGCTTGCTGGTGTCGTGCTGAGGCAGCAAAACCGTGGCGTTATCGCTGGGGTTTTGTTTGGGTACAGGCAGTGGTGATTTTAATTGTTGCTTAGCATCAGTGTTGCCTCCTCTATCTAAGTTAGCTTGCGCTAACACTTGTGGCGTGAGAGGCGTGGTCTCGGTCTTGGCGTTGACCAGAACCACCTCCAAAGATGGGAGCTGGTCTCTGAAGCGGCTTAAGTCTGGTGCTTTAAACTGAATGCTGGCAATCACCGCTACGTGTAGTAGCAGAGAGAACCCCAGCATGGATGGCAGATACGAGTGCTGCGGCTTAGCTTTTTTCAAGCGGCCAACCTTTTCAGTAACTTGTCATGAATGCCGTCAAAGCCGCCGTTGCTCATGATGAGGATGTGGTCGCCCGTTTTGGCTTTACTTGCGATGGCTTCTATCATGGTGTCCAGATGTTCATAGGTGCTGGCATTATTCCCCAGTGGGACGAGCGCGGTGGCGGCATCCCAGCCTAGATTGGCAGCGTAGCAAAAGGTCAAATCGGCTTCCTGCAGGCTGCCGGGCAGGGCATCTTTCACTGCGCCCAACTTCATGGTGTTAGAGCGAGGCTCCAGCACTGCCAGAATACGCGCTTTGCCTACCTTAGCGCGTAAGCCTTCAATAGTAGTGGCGATGGCGGTGGGGTGATGAGCGAAATCGTCGTACACGGTGATGTCGTTCACCACGCCGCGTGTTTCCATACGACGTTTCACATTTTGGAATTTACTTAGGCCCTCAATGGCGATAGCGGGACTTACGCCTACATGGCGTGCGGCGGCGATAGTGGCTAGAGCATTCATGCGATTGTGTGCGCCCAGCAGTTCCCACTGTACACGTCCTTGGGATTGGCTTTTGTGTAATACGGTAAAGCTACCGTTAGCATCTACCTCTGTCGCTTGCCAGTCGGTGCCAAAGCGTTCAATAGGTGTCCAGCAGCCACGTTGTAATACACGATCTAAATTACCATCCTCACCATTGCTAACAATTAAGCCATTCCCCGGTACGGTACGCACCAGATGATGAAACTGCGTTTCAATAGCAGCCAGATCGGGAAATATGTCGGCATGATCGAATTCCAGATTGTTCAACACCGCCGTGCGTGGGTGGTAGTGGACGAATTTTGAACGTTTGTCGAAAAACGCGGTGTCATATTCGTCGGCTTCGATGACAAAAAATGGTGTAGTGCCCAACCGCGCAGAAATACCAAAGTTTTGTGGCACGCCACCGATAAGAAATCCAGGGTTCATTTTGGCGTACTCCAATACCCAAGCTAGCATCGAGCTTGTAGTGGTCTTGCCATGGGTACCCGCTACGGCGAGCACCCATTTTTCGTGCAGCACGTTTTCTGCCAGCCACTGTGGGCCGGAGATATAGGGCAGGCCACGATTGAGGATTTCTTCCATGAGCGGATTGCCGCGGGAAACGACATTGCCGATGACGAAAATATCCGCGCTGATATTGATTTGGGATGGGTCGAAACCTTCTATTAGGCTGATGCCTTGGGCTTCGAGCTGAGTGCTCATAGGTGGGTAGACGTTGGCATCGCAGCCAGTGACCTTGTGCCCAGATTGTTGTGCGATGGCAGCGATGCCGCCCATAAAAGTGCCGCAGATGCCGAGAATATGAATGTGCAAAGTAGGACCCCACTGTTTGTGCTTGCCAAAATCGCTGCAAAATGGCTTGATTGCGTTATGATAGAGGAGTTTAATAGCTTCGGCTAATCTATCAGGCGAACTTAGGGTTCAATTTATGAGTGAAATCATCAAATACGCACGCACTACGCTACTTATTTTGAATGAGCGCGGGCTCGCGCCTACGCCAGATAACTATGCCAAAATTTACTGCGAAGTGAGTGGCGATGAGTATGTGCCATTCGTAAAAGCTGGGGAAGCCGAAGCAAATTCACAATCCGCGCCAAACAAAGTAGAGAAGGCGGTTAAAGAAACGACTAAAGCTACAGTGGTGGCCAAACCCGCGCCCCCCAAAAAGACTACTGCATCTGGCGAAGCTCTTGGGCGGAAAGAGCTATTAAATCCTGAATCATTCTTGTTGGGGCGCCGTCCAATTTTGCACGCAAGCCAACTTATCGCAGGTTATGAATTGTCTTTATATGCTTATGGGCAGCAGAGTGCCAATGAATTTAGTATTGGCGAACTGGCCATTGTGCTCAAAGACATTGGGTCGGAAGGTGTTCTGCAAGAAATCCTAGGTTTTATTCCTATCACGCTGGATGATTTATTGGGAACACAGATAAGCCTGCTGTCTAGTACTCGCATGGTGCTGGAACTTGCTGATGGTGAATTGGATGAGACGCACATTGCAAAGATCATTGAACTCAAGGCTAAAGGTTTCAAATTCTCGTTGACTGAGTATTTTGAGCCACCGGTGAGCGATGCGGTGATTAAACTAATGGATTTCGTGAAGTTTGATATTCAAGCCACGTCTAATTATGAGTTGGAAGAGGCGCTGAAGCGATTAAGGAGGCTGGATCGCGCAGCACCTATTGCCATTAATGTAGAGACCCCAAACCAATTCGCGTTCAGTCGTAAGCACTCCATTGGCTTGATTGAGGGTTTCTTCTTCCAGCATTCCGATATTGCTGACAGTACCGCCAACCCTGATCAAATGATGCTGCTGGTGGTGATGGGTCAATTGCTGACAGATGTAGAGTTGCCACGTATAGAAAAAGCATTCCAAGGACACACGACCCTGATTGTCAATCTGCTCAATATGGTGAACTCTGCGGGTATGGGGCTGGCTCGGACGGTGGACTCATTGCAACAGGCGCTGGTAATACTCGGACGTCGACATCTGATGCGCTGGGTGCAGGTGTTACTGTATTCCAATAGTGATCTTAAAGGGGCCAAATTACTGATGCAAATAGCAGCAACGCGCGCTAAATTGATGGATTTGTTATGTACTACCCACAAAAATGTGGAAAAACGCCAAGAGTTGTATAAGGACAACGCTTTTACCGTTGGAATTTTGTCTTTGTCAGATGTTTTGCTTGGAATGGATTTAGCAGAAATTCTGCAGCAAATTGGCCTAGAGGAAGAGATAGTTGAGGCGCTGATTTCACGTGAAGGATTCTTGGGTGAATTATTGACGCTTACTGAGAGATTGGAACGAGCGGAGTTTGAAGAGGTCGAACGACTTCTGGACGAGCTTGATATTGCCCCCAAAGACCTAAGGCATGCACAAAAAGAAACACTGCGCTGGGTAAATAATCTGGGTAAATCTTCCGGCGAATAAAAGCGAAAGATGTTTCATAACGAAAACATCTCAAACCTCGATAAATACTTGTTGGCTGACGCTGGCAAGTATTTTCTTTTTGAAACTGCAAAATGAAATCAATCTCCCCTACTGAAAAGCGATTACGCGATCTACTGACACAACGCATCCTGATTTTAGACGGCGCGATGGGTACTATGATTCAGCAATATAAGCTGACCGAAGCCGATTATCGCGGCACGCGTTTTGCCGATTTTAAAGCGCCCGCAGGCGTGGGATTTTGCCCTAAAGGTGACGGCTGTGGCTGTGGTAAAAATCACGAGCCAGCCAGCGTAACACGCGAGTTGTTTGTTAAAGGTAACAATGAGTTGCTTACCCTTACCCAACCGCAAATCATTCAAGAAATCCACGAAAAATATTTGGCGGCGGGCGCGGATATTATTGAAACCAACACCTTTGGTGCAACTACGGTCGCCCAAGATGATTACCAAATGGCGCATCTGGCCTATGAGATGAATGTGCAAGCTGCCAAAATTGCGCGTGCCGCTTGCGATAAATATGCTACACCCGATAAACCCAGATTCGTCGCTGGCGCACTCGGCCCTACACCCAAAACCGCCTCTATTTCGCCCGATGTCAACGACCCCGCTGCGCGTAATGTCAGCTTTGACCAACTCGTTGCCGCCTATTTAGAGCAAACACGCGGCTTGGTCGAAGGTGGCGCAGATATTTTGATGGTCGAGACCATCTTCGATACTCTCAACTGCAAGGCTGCACTGTTTGCCATTGATACTTTCTTTGAAGAGAGTGGCAAGCGTCTGCCCATCATGATTTCCGGCACGGTGACCGACGCTTCCGGACGTATTTTGTCCGGCCAAACGGTGACTGCATTCTGGAACTCGGTGCGCCACGCCAAACCGCTCACCGTGGGCTTGAATTGCGCGTTGGGGGCGGCATTGATGAGACCTTACGCAGAAGAAATTTCTAAGATCGCAGATACTTTTGTCTGTATTTATCCCAACGCGGGGTTGCCTAATCCGATGTCAGACACCGGATTCGACGAAAACCCCGCTGATACTTCAAACCTAATCAAAGAATTTGCCGACAGTGGTTTTATCAATATCGCAGGTGGTTGCTGTGGCACCACGCCGCCGCATATTCAGGCGATTGCCGAGGCGCTGAAAGACATCAAACCACGCCAATTACCAGCGCTCACTTACACCACCAAGCTTTCTGGGCTTGAGCCGTTCACTATTGATGACAATTCTTTATTTGTGAATATCGGCGAGCGTACCAATGTCACAGGTTCCAAAGCCTTTGCTCGCATGATCTTAAGTGGTCAGTTTGAAGAAGCGCTCGTGGTTGCGCGGCAACAGGTAGAAAACGGTGCACAAGTCATTGACATCAATATGGACGAAGGCATGTTGGATGCTGTCGCCGCGATGACGCACTTCCTCAATCTGGTCGCCTCTGAGCCGGACATTGCGCGTGTGCCCATCATGATTGATTCCAGCAAATGGTCGGTGATTGAGGCTGGCTTGAAATGCGTACAGGGCAAGGCGATTGTGAACTCGATTTCCATGAAGGAAGGCGAAAAGGAATTCCTGCGCCAAGCCAAGCTGTGCCTGCGTTACGGCGCGGCGGTCATCGTCATGGCATTTGACGAACAGGGCCAAGCCGATACCTTTGAGCGCAAAACCGAAATCTGCAAACGTGCTTATGATTTGCTGGTAGAAAAAATCGGCTTCCCGCCGGAAGACATCATTTTCGACCCCAATATTTTCGCCATTGCTACGGGGATTGAAGAACACAACAATTACGCGGTGGATTTCATCAACGCCACGCGCTGGATCAAGCAAAATTTGCCGCACGCCAAGATTTCCGGTGGTGTTTCCAACGTGAGTTTTAGCTTCCGTGGCAACGATGCCGCGCGTGAAGCCATTCACACCGTATTTCTTTACCATGCTATTCAAGCGGGTATGACCATGGGCATCGTCAACGCCGGCATGGTCGGCGTGTATGACGATTTAGCGCCTGAATTGAAAGAGCGCGTTGAAGACATGGTGTTGAATCGCCATCCCGATGCAACCGAGCGCATGATTGAAATCGCCGGAAGCTTGAACCCCAGCGGCAAAAAAGAAGCAGCCACGCTGGAGTGGCGCGGCACACCGGAGAATCCAACATCCGTTAACAAGCGCCTTGCTCACGCGATGGTGCATGGTATTACTGAATTCATTATTGAAGACACTGAAGAAGCCCGCCAGCAAGTGTTGCAGAGCGGTGGCAGGCCGATACACGTAATCGAAGGCCCGCTGATGGATGGTATGAATGTGGTCGGCGATTTGTTTGGTCAAGGCAAAATGTTTCTGCCGCAAGTGGTGAAATCTGCGCGTGTGATGAAATCTGCTGTGGCACACCTGATTCCATTCATCGAAGAAGAAAAATTACAGGAAGAAAAGCGTACCGGTGTTGCCGCAAAACCCAAGGGCAAGGTGGTGATTGCTACGGTGAAGGGTGACGTACACGACATCGGCAAGAACATCGTGTCGGTGGTGTTGCAGTGCAATAATTTTGAGGTGGTGAACATGGGCGTGATGGTGCCTTGTTCCGAGATTTTGGCGAAAGCGAAGGTGGAGAATGCTGACATCATCGGTTTGTCAGGCCTGATTACACCGTCACTGGAAGAAATGGCCTATGTCGCCAAGGAAATGCAGCGTGACCCGCATTTCCGTATGCTGAAAATCCCGTTATTGATTGGCGGCGCGACCACTTCACGGGCGCACACCGCAGTGAAGATCGCGCCCAACTACGAAGGCCCAGTGATCTACGTGGCCGATGCTTCGCGCTCGGTTTCCGTCATGCAATCGCTGCTCACGCCGGAGCAACGTGATACCTATATCCAGGAAGTCGCCAACGATTACGAAAAGGCGCGGACACAGCATGCCAATAAAAAAGGCACACCTCTGTTGGCGCTGGCCACCGCACGCGCAAATAAGGCCAAGCTGGAATTCACTGGGGAAGCCACACCGGTCAAGCCCAAGTTCATTGGGCGGCGCGTACTCAATAATACTGATCTCATTTCTATCGCCCAATACATCGACTGGAGCCCCTTCTTCCAGACCTGGGACTTGGCCGGCGCTTACCCCGCCATCCTGAAAGACGAAGTGGTCGGCGAAGCCGCGACTAAGGTCTATAACGAAGCGCGGCAGATGCTGAAAAAAATCATTGATGGCCGTTGGCTGACTGCAAATGGGGTGGTGGCGCTTATGCCCGCCAATCGTGTCAATGACGATGATATCGAGATTTACACTGATGATACGCGCACGCAGGTAGCATTCACTTACTTTGGTATGCGCCAGCAGACTGAAAAGCCGGTGATTGATGGTGTGCCACGACCTAATCAGTGTCTGGCGGATTTCATTGCGCCTAAAGGTGTTGCGGATTACATCGGTCTGTTTGCCGTCACCGCTGGCATCGGCATAGAAAAACATCTGGAAAAATTCGAAGCCGCGCATGACGATTACAGTAGCATCATGCTAAAAGCACTGGCAGACCGCTTGGCCGAAGCCTTTGCCGAATACTTGCATCATCGCGTACGTATTGACTTCTGGGGCTATGCAGCGGCCGAGGATTTGACTACCGAAGACCTGGTCAAGGAACGTTATCGCAGTATCCGTCCGGCTCCGGGTTACCCGGCTTGTCCTGACCACACGGTAAAAGCCGACATGTTCAAGCTGCTGGAATGTAAGGAAATCGGCATGACGCTGACGGATTCGTTCGCCATGATGCCTGCGTCTTCGGTATCTGGGTTTTATCTGGCCCACCCTGAGGCCAAGTATTTCAGCGTGGACAAGATAGGCGAGGATCAGCTCAAAGACATGGCGCAGCGGCGTAGTTTGCCGGTGGATTATTTAGAGCGCTGGTTGGCACCAAACCTCTAAATTCACCACCGTCATTCCGGCGGAGGCCGGAATCCAGCCAAGCCAAAGAGATGTGGGTCGGATGCGCTTCCCTCCGAAGGAATTTGACTGGATTCTGGCCTTCGCCAGAATGACGCGTTTATTGGCTCAGCTTGGTTAGTTGTCCCTGCAGCTTATCCAGCATTGCCTTGAATCCCGCCAGACGTTCCTGTTCCTGCGCCACTACGACAGCCGGGGCGCGTTCGACGAAACTGGCGTTACCCAGCTTACCCTCGGCTTTGGCAATTTCGCCTTGCAGGCGCGCAACTTCCTTGCCCAGCCGTTCTTTCTCGGCTGCCACGTCAATCTCTATCTTCAGCATCAGGCGATAGTCGCCCACAATCTGTACTGGCGCATCGGTTTCCGGCAGGGCGTCACCGCTAGCGGTGACTTCTGTCAACTTGGCCAGCGCCGCCAAATAAGGCGCAAATGCTTGTACCGAAGCTTTATCACCAGCGGCGATCAGCGGCACTTTCTGCGCCGGGCCAATGGCCATTTCGCCGCGCAGGCTGCGGCAGGCGTTGACCATGTCCTTGAGTTGGGCGATCCATTGCTCTGAAGCCGTGTCGATTTTCTCGGGCTGCGATTTCGGATAGATCTCCAGCATGATGGTGCTGTCTTTGTTCAATGTCTTGCCGGACAAAGGCGCTACGGTCTGCCACAACTCTTCGGTGATGAAGGGCATTAGCGGGTGAGCCAGGCGCAGCGTGGTTTCCAGCACGCGTAGCAGGGTGCGGCGGGTGGCACGCTTTTGTGCCTCCGTAGAGACTCCCTCGCCCTCTGGGAGAGGGTTGGGGTGAGGGCTTAGTTGCACTTTCGCTAACTCTAAATACCAGTCGCAGTATTCATCCCACACGAACTCGTACACCGCGCGCGCTACCAGATCGAGGCGATAATCGGTGAAGTGCTTTTCCACCTC
>JANYIK010000059.1 GCA_025362115.1 Methylophilaceae bacterium | reverse complement strand
CATCTTGAGTTTTTCCATGATATTAGCGACGCGGTCAGAGGCAAAAATACGCATCAGCGGGTCATCCAATGACAGGTAAAAACGGCTGGAGCCGGGGTCGCCTTGGCGGCCGGAACGGCCACGGAGCTGGTTATCCACACGACGCGACTCATGGCGTTCAGTGCCGATGATGTGCAAACCGCCCGCAGCTAGTACTGCATCGTGCAGCTTTTGCCATTCAGTTTTAATTTCGGCGATTTTGGCGGTCTTTTGTGCTTCACTCAAACCTTCATCGGCACGAACTGCAGAAATCTCAGGCTCAGGATTACCCCCCAACACGATGTCAGTTCCTCTACCGGCCATGTTGGTGGCAATAGTGATCATGCCAGGACGACCGGCTTGCACGATAATCTGCGCTTCGCGCTCGTGCTGTTTGGCGTTCAACACCTGATGCGGCAGTTTGGCCTTGTCCAGCAATGTAGATACCAACTCGGAATTTTCAATAGAGGTCGTACCCACCAGTACAGGCTGGCCACGCTCATGACAATCCTGAATATCCGCTACTACCGCATCGTAACGCTCTTTGGCGGTGCGATACACCTTGTCCATCTGGTCTAAGCGGATGGTGGGGCGATGCGGCGGAATCACTACCGTTTCCAGTCCGTAGATATTGTTGAATTCGTAAGCTTCGGTATCCGCCGTGCCGGTCATGCCGGAAAGTTTGGCGTACATACGGAAATAGTTCTGGAAAGTAATCCCCGCCAGAGTCTGGTTTTCTTTTTGTATCGCCACGCCCTCTTTGGCTTCCACCGCTTGGTGCAAGCCCTCAGACCAGCGGCGGCCGGTCATCATACGTCCGGTAAATTCGTCCACGATGATGATTTCACCATCACGCACCACGTAATGCTGGTCGAGATGGAACAAAGTATGAGCGCGCAAACAGGCGTAGAGATGGTGAATCAGCGTGATATTGGCTGGGTCATACAGACTGCTGCCCTCGGGCAACAACCCAGAACTGGTCATCAGCTCTTCGGCGCGCTCGTGACCGGATTCCGAAAGAATCACCTGGTGGGCTTTTTCGTCCACCCAATAATCCCCATCGCCATTTTCTTCGGTTTGGCGTGTGAGGCTAGGCACCAGCTTGTTGATGCGAGTATAAAGCTCTCCGGTTTCGTCGGCTTGGCCGGAAATAATCAGCGGCGTACGTGCTTCGTCAATGAGGATGGAGTCCACTTCGTCCACGATGGCGAAATTGAGGCCACGCTGCACACGCTGCTCCACGGTGTAGACCATGTTGTCGCGCAGATAATCAAAGCCGAACTCGTTGTTGGTGCCGTAGGTAATGTCGCAAGCATAGGCGTTCTGCTTCACTTCATGCGCCATGTGCGACAGGTTCACGCCGCAAGATAGTCCTAAAAAGTTATAAAGCTTACCCATCCACGCCGCGTCGCGTGCCGCCAGGTAGTCATTCACCGTGATAACGTGCACGCCCTTGCCAGACAAAGCATTGAGATAGGCCGACAACGTGGCGACCAAAGTTTTACCTTCGCCGGTACGCATTTCAGATATCTTGCCTGCGTGTTGCACCATACCGCCTATGAGCTGAACGTCAAAATGGCGCATCTCCAAGGTACGCTTGCCCGCTTCACGCACTACCGCAAAAGCTTCTGGCAACAACTTATCCAGCGATTCACCTGCCATATAGCGCTGCTTGAATTCTTCGGTTTTGGCGCGCAATGCATCGTCGCTCAAGGCCTCCATTGCCGGCTCTAGTGCATTGATTTGCAACGCTGTGCGGGAGTACTGTTTAACTAGCCTGTCGTTACGGCTACCGAGGATTTTCTTGATTAGATTGGAGAACATGGACACATCGCTTCCGGCATTCGCGGAGGCTCAAAAAATTGAAAAACTACTACCCTTGTAAGATTTAACTGCTAGATTTTAAGTATTTACGTGGATCTAAAGAAGCACCATTGAGCCTGACTTCAAAATGCAAATGCGATCCGGTGGAGCGCCCAGTATTGCCCACTTCGGCAATCACCTGACCTTTTTCCACGCGATCACCAGCTTTGACCAGCATCTTGGAGGTATGCGCGTAGCGTGTTTCAACCCCAGAGCCATGATCAATCTTGACGATATTACCATAGTCAGGCGTTCTTTCTGCTGACAGCACGATGCCAGAAGCCGCAGCGCGGATGGGAGTGCCCGTTTCAGCCAGAAAATCCAGCCCTTCATGGAAAGCCATTTGTCCGGTGAAAGGATCAACGCGCCAGCCGTAGCTAGAGGAATTATAGGCCACAGCTACCGGCATTTTGCTTGGCAACACGTCCTTACTCACGCTTTGCTGTAACAGCATGGCTTCCAGCAAGTTCATGCGATCAGATTTTTGATCCAGCGTAGCCATCAAGGCCGTCATTTGTTCTTCCAGCTCCCTGGCATCTAGATTGTAGGCCTGCGTCAGCGGACCACCTTGCCCTGGCTTGGCATCTGCGGCCAAATCTTTTTCTTTCACTCCCGCCAACTTGGCCAGCCTATCGCTCAGTGCGTCCAGCCGTATCATGCGCGCTTGAATTTGGCCTAATTGCAGTGCCAGCGCATTGATGTGCTCTTGGGTTTCTTCCATAAAATGGGGGCGAAACTTGGCGGGCAAAAGCTGCACCGGATTAGCCACGCGCAATGTCGCACCGTCTTGTGGCAAAATGAACAGCGACAACAGCACCAGCGGCACCGTGATGAGCGCGAACAACAACACTGCGGCTTGCCACAGGTTGAGCGTTCTGGCCTTAGCCATATTTTTAGAAACAAAAATTATGTTCATATTCTTTGGTCTTACTTTTGTTGTATCCGTTGTTGCGCCGACGCAACACTTTTCCCTATGCGCCGACTAAACACCTTATTGAGTAGCGATGCTGAACTCAAAACCCTATCCGCTCAAGCGGAAAAAATCGCGTGCACACAAAAAATATGGGGGCGGGTAGCGCCGCCCCCTCTCAATCAACACAGCCACGCGGGTCTAATCCGCGATGGTCAAATCACCGTTTACACCAGCAACAGCGCGGTTGCAGCCAAGCTCAAATTACTCACCCCGCAACTGCTCAAAAATCTACAAAAAGAAGGTTTTGAAGTTACTGCAATTCGCGTCGAAGTGCAAGTGAAATCGCAACCCCGCTCCCACGCTAGGATAGCGCTGCGCGTCACTCCAAGGGCGGCGCAAAACCTGCTCGAACTGGCAAAAAAGCTGCCGGAATCTCCCCTGCAAAGTGCTCTTAAAAAATTAGCCCGTCGGAGCAAAAGCTGAGTTACTTCGCGCTCTACCTTGCCACCGGTGCTTTTGCCGGATTACTCGCCGGATTGCTAGGTGTGGGTGGCGGGCTGGTCATTGTGCCTATTTTGGCGTGGATACTGGCAGCACAAGGTATCGTCCCAAGCCACATCATGCATCTCGCCATCGGTACCTCTCTCGCCACCATCATCCCCACCGCCATCTCCTCGCTACGCGCCCATCATGTGCGCGGCGCTGTTGATTGGGTGCTGGTGCGGCGTATCACGCCAGGCATCGCTCTGGGCTGCTTGGCTGGCGCGTGGCTCGCTGCACGGCTTGAACCTGAAGTGCTGAGGATTATCTTAGCTATATTTCAGTTTTATGTAGGCACCCAATTATTGCTGGGTTTCGCCCCTAATCCCAGCCGAAACCTGCCCTCAAGCCCGGTTATCACACTAGTAGGTAGCTTCATAGGCGCACTTTCCAGTCTCATCGGCATAGGTGGTGGTACGCTTTCTGTGCCATGGATGGTGTGGTGTAACAAAGATATACGACTAAGCGTAGGCACAGCCTCGGCCATAGGCCTGCCTATCGCCATTTTCGGCAGCGCCGGATTTATTTTTAACGGACTATCTAGCAGCGCCTTACCCGCTCACAGCCTGGGCTTTGTCTATCTACCAGCATTGGTGGGTATCGCCCTCGCCAGTATCTTCACCGCACCGCTGGGAGCCGCGCTGGCACACCGACTGCCAGTGGTTACACTGAAAAAATTGTTTGCGATTTTGTTGTATGCGCTGGGAACAAAGGCGCTGCTAACGACTATATAACCACTCCAGCAAGGCATCCATCGCCACCCCCGCTTTTGCGGCTTGCGCGTGGTTTACCAACATCACCACCGCCCAGCGCTGACCTTTGCTGTCCAGCACATAACCCGCCATACACTTAACGCCATCCAGCAAACCGGTTTTGATGTGTGCCTGACCAGCTACACTGCTGCCATTGAGGCGCTTTTTCATAGTGCCATCTACCGCAACGATGGGGAGCGAAGACATGAATTCCGACATGGTAGATTTGAGCCATTGGTCGGTGAGCAACCGCCCCATGTGCTCTGCGCTGATGCGTTCATTGCGGGATAATCCTGCACCGTTTTCCAGCACCAGCTCGGGAAAGTCGCGCTTGTTCTCGGCTAGCCAAGTACGCACCGCTTGTACGCCTTTTTCTGGGGTTGAAGGGAGTCCGAACTTTTCCGCACCTATGGTCAACAGCAACTGCCGCGCCATGACGTTATTACTGTTTTTGTTAATGAGTTTTATCACGTCTCCCAGCGGCAGTGATTCTCCACGCGCCAATATCCGCGCTCCTATCTGGGCAATGCCGCTACGCGCCTTGCCGTTAAAAACGCCACCTTGCTCTCGCCACAATTGGGTGAAGAGTTGTGCGGTGTAAGTGGTGTTGTCCAGCACGCTGAGCTCCAGCGATTTTTCGCCGCAATCACGCGGGTAAGCGCCACTGAAAGTGAGCGTGACGTTGTCGCCCTCTCGCATCACGTCGCGCTTGATGCGGCCTTTCCAGTCTTCGCATGGGGTCTGGACGACGCGCAATTGATTCACCACATGCAATGCGGGCAGCGCCGGATCTACCATAACGGTAACTTTCTCTGCCTCCGGTTTGAAGCTGATATTGTGCGCGCGGAAATTGACCAATAAGGCACTGGGTGAAGCGTTGTAGGCGCGGTCTGACTGGCCGTCCAGCGTGTCGCTACTCCCCACTTCAAACGCGCTACTATCCAGCACCAAATCGCCCGTAATCTCGCGTATGCCCTGTCTTCGTAGATCATGCAACAACATCCAAAAACGCTCTAACGTCAGCGCCGGATCGCCCCCACCTTTCAATACCAAATCCCCTTGCAACACGTCGCCCTGCTGGCTGGCGTTGGTCAGCACCTCAGTGTGCCAAGTATAGGCAGGGCTTAAACTATTCAGCGCGGCACTGGTAGTGAGCAGCTTCATGGTAGAAGCCGGACTCATGGCACGTGTAGCGTTAAGCTGGATGAGCGGCTTCTTCGCATCCACCTGCTGCACCCAAACCCCCACGGCGCTTTGCGGAATGCCCGCATCGCGCAGCGCTGAAAGCACAGGCGTAGGTAAATCTGCCGCCATCGCGGCAAAACACAGAAACCAAGTTAAAATGAGCAACAAAACTCGCATGAATGCATTATGGCCTTCCCCAAGCAACAAGCACAAATACTCATCGTCGGTTGTGGCG
>JANYIK010000042.1 GCA_025362115.1 Methylophilaceae bacterium | reverse complement strand
GTGGATAAAGTTTTTGAGTAGTTGCAAACCAGCGTGCTGGCTTTTCTCCGGGTGAAACTGTACCGCAAAAATGTTATCGCGCGCTACTGCCGAGGTAAAGCGCGCCGGGTATTCGCTAGTACCGGTAATGATGGCCTCGTCGTCTGGCGCAACGTAATAACTATGTACATAGTAAAAACGTGCGTCCTGCGTAATATCCTGCCATAACGGATGGGCGCGCTCCTGATGCACTTGATTCCAGCCCATGTGAGGCACTTTCAACTTATTACCTTGTGCGTCCTGCAACGGAGATGCGAATCTTTTGACTCTCCCCTTGAACACGCCCAAGCCCGCTATATCGCCCTCTTCGCTATGCTCAAACAACAATTGCAAGCCTATGCAGATACCCAAGAATGGCTTGTTGGTCGCCGCGTCTAATACCGCGCTACGCAAGCCTCTAGCATCCAGCTCCCGTACACAATCCGGCATCGCCCCTTGACCTGGAAACACCACATACTTAGCCCGAGCAATCTCGGCGGGGTCGCTGGTAATAGCCACCGAACGCCCCTCAGCCACATGCGTCAAGGCCTGCGCTACCGAACGCAAATTGCCCATGCCATAGTCTATTACTGCGATTTCCGTCATATAGGCGAAGCAGAAAGCGTTATAGGCTACCTTTAGTAGAGGGCATCACACCTGCCATGCGCGGGTCGAGTTCAGCCGCCATGCGTAACGCACGTCCGAATGCCTTGAATACAGTCTCAGATTGATGATGCGCGTTATGGCCGCGCAGATTGTCTATGTGCAGCGTAATCATGGCGTGATTGACGAAGCCTTGAAAGAATTCGTGGATCAAATCCACGTCAAACTCACCCACCATAGCGCGAGTGAATTTCACGTCAAATTCCATCTCCGGCCGACCAGAAATATCAATCACCACCCGCGATAGCGCCTCATCCAACGGCACATAAGAATGCCCGTAACGACGTATGCCTTTTTTGTCGCCTATGGCTTTGGCAAACGCCTGCCCCAGCGTGATGCCGATGTCTTCCACCGTGTGATGCGCGTCTATGTGTAAATCACCTTTGGCTTGCACACTCACATCCATCATGCCGTGACGCGCGATTTGATCCAGCATGTGGTCAAGAAAGCCCAAGCCTGTGGCAAGCTCGGCTTTGCCGCTACCGTCCAGATTCAAACTGACGCTGATTTTGGTTTCGTTGGTGTTGCGGTCTATGGTAGCGCTACGCATTAGGTTTAACCTGCTGAAAAGTAGACATATTCTATCGTAAAATCTCGCGTAGCGCCGAAAGCAGCGCATCACATTGTGCATCAGTCCCTACGGTAATCCGCAAAAAAGGCGCAATACGCGTTGGATTCTTGAAATGGCGTACGATGATACTGCGTTCGCGTAGGGCTGCGGTTAGGGCTTCGCCATCATGTCCCGGATGTTTTGCCATGATGAAATTGGCTGTGGAAGGCAACACGTCAAAGCCTAGTTGCTGCAAACTGGCCACCAAACGCTCGCGGCTCGCTATCACTTGTTGACGCGTGATTTCAAAATGCTCGTGGTCTTGCATGGCCGCCGCCGCACCAGCCTGTGCAACTTTGTCTAAAGGGTAAGAATTAAAGCTGTCTTTGACTCGATTTAATCCTTCTATCAAAGTGGCATTGCCCAGCGCGTATCCCACTCGCAAGCCAGCTAGAGAGCGGGCTTTGGACAAGGTGTGTACCACCAGTAATTGTGGGTAGCGATGCACCAAACCCACCGCCGATTCACAACCAAAATCAACATAGGCTTCGTCTATCACCACCACCGATTCAGTATTGGCTTTGAGTAAATTCTCGATATCGACCAGAGCCACAGGACAGCCCGTGGGCGCATTTGGGTTGGGAAAAACAATACCGCCGTTAGGTTTTTGATAGTCATTAAGCTGGATTTGGAAAGCATCATCAAGTGCAACAGCCTCAAAACTCACCCCATACAAACCGCAATACACCGGGTAAAAACTATAGGTGATATCGGGGAATAAAATCGGCAAATCGTGTTTCAGTAATGCCTGAAAAGCGTGCGCCAGCACTTCGTCCGAGCCGTTACCGACGAATACCTGGTCAGCTTTCAAGCCATAGTATTGGGCAATAGTGTCGCGCAGCTTGTCGCTACCGGGGTCGGGGTACAGGCGTAACGTTTCACCTATCTCCGCCTGCATCGCGGCAATGGCTTTGGGGCTAGGTGGATAAGGGTTTTCGTTGGTGTTGAGCTTCACCAGATTGGCGAGCTTGGGCTGCTCGCCCGGTACGTAGGGCGTGAGGTTTTGGATGGTTTCGGACCAGAATTTACTCATGTCAATTAAGTACAGACGCGTTATAAGCACCGTCATTCCCGCGCAGGCGGGAATCTAGTCTAGCTAACGCCAGCCGCCCAAAATTACAGTG
>JANYIK010000182.1 GCA_025362115.1 Methylophilaceae bacterium | reverse complement strand
GATTTGATGCCGTCCGAGCTTTCCGGCGGCATGTCGCGGCGCGTGGCGCTGGCGCGGGCAGTGGCGTTAGACCCGCAAATTATCATGTACGACGAGCCGTTTGCCGGTTTAGACCCGATTTCGCTGGGCGTGATTGTGAATTTGATTCGTCGCTTGAACGACGCGCTGGGGGCGACTTCCATCGTAGTCACCCACGATGTGCATGAGACTTTTGCTTTTGTGGATTATGTGTATTTTGTGTCGGAAGGTCGTGTGGTGGCCGAAGGCTCGCCGCAGGAATTACGCAAATCTGCTATGCCATTTGTGCATCAGTTTGTGTACGGTGAAGCCGACGGCCCAGTGCCTTTTCACTATGCCGCACCGGATTATGCTGTAGATATGCTGGAGGGACGTTAATTGATCATATTGCAAAACCCTCTGCACTTATCCCCTCCCCCTCGCAGGGGGAGGGTTAGGGTGGGGGTTCTGCGCCTGATTGGAACATTCACCCCCATCCTCCTTCGGCCAGCTCAGGACAGTCCAAGCTTCATCCTGACAGGGGGAAGGAGTGGTGGTTATGTGTCATGGGGGCGCAATGTTTAAGTGGGTTACGCAAACACTTAGCAGCATCGGACACACGGTGGTGGATAGCGTGCTGCGCTTGGGTTACGCCACGCGCTTTTTCCTGTATGCACTGAAAATGTCGGGCGAGAGTTTCCGTCGTTTTCCGCTGGTGATACGCGAGATTTATTTCACCGGCGTGATGTCGCTCATCATTATTCTGGTGTCGGCCTTGTTTGTGGGCATGGTGCTGGGCTTGCAGGGCTATAACACGTTGCAGCGTTATGGCTCTTCCGAGGCGGTTGGGGTGCTGGTGGCGCTGGCTTTGGTGCGCGAATTGGGGCCGGTGGTGACGGCGCTGTTGTTTGCCGGACGCGCCGGTACAGCGATTACCGCAGAGATAGGCTTGATGAAAGCCACCGAGCAGCTTTCTGCGATGGAAATGATGGCGGTCAACCCAATCTCCCGCGTGGTTGCACCACGGTTTTGGGCGGGCGTGATTTCTATGCCTTTGCTGGCGGCGCTGTTCTCGCTGATGGGTGTGTTTGGCGGTTACCTAGTGGCGGTGCAGTTGATAGGCGTGGACAACGGCGCGTTCTGGTCGCAGATGCAAAGCAATGTGGATTTTCGTGATGACATCGTGAACGGTGTCATCAAGAGCATGGTGTTTGGCGTTGCCTGTACTATCATCGCGCTGTTTGAAGGCTATGACGCGCCACCCACGGCAGAAGGCGTGAGCCACGCCACTACTAGAACTGTGGTGATTTCGTCGCTGGCGGTGCTGGGACTGGATTTTGTGTTGACGGCGTTTATGTTGCATTAGCAACTTATGCCTTCTCCCTATTAGGGGGAAGGTTTGGATGGGGGTTGGTGGCATCTGCTGTTGATGCATTGCACCCCCACCCCAGCCCTCCCCCTGCAAAGGGGAGGGAGTTTATTAGAGGAGGCATCATGCAAAGATCAACAATAGATGTGTGGGTAGGTGTTTTTGTGGCAATGGGGTTTGCCGCCTTGCTGGGGCTAGCGATGAAAGTAGGCAATCTGGCTGCTTCTAATATCGGTGACACTTATGCGGTTTCCGCGTATTTTGACAACGTGGGTAGTTTGAAGCCACGCGCACCGGTAAAAAGTGCGGGTGTGGTGGTGGGGCGAGTGGATAGTATAGGTTTCGATGACGAGAAAAAAGAGGCCGTAGTGACCTTGCACATTGATACGCGCTACCATTTTGACACCGAAACCAACGCCAGCATTCTGACCTCTGGCTTGCTGGGCGAGCAGTACGTAGGTTTGGAGGCAGGCGGCGAAGAAAAGATGTTGAAGAATGGTGATAAAATCAAGCTTACGCAGGGTGCTGTAGTGTTAGAAAAACTCATCAGCCAATTCCTTTACAGCAAAGCCTCTGATGGCACCGATAACAAACAAGACAAGAAAGCAGATAAAGAATGAAGTTAGCAACACTATTAACAGCCGGATTGATGCTGGCGACGACCCAATTGGCAGCGGCCGGTGACGTGATTGCGCCGGATGTAATGGTGAAGAATACCGCTAACGAAGTGTTGGAGATTGTCAGAAAAGACAAAGACATCCAAGCCGGTGATACGCAGAAAATCGTGGCGATTACACAAGAGAAAATCGTACCGCATTTCAATTTTGAACGGATGTCGCGCATGGTGTTGGGACGTGCTTGGGTCAAGGCTAGCGACGAGCAAAAAGACAAGTTTCAGACCGAGTTTCGTAACCTGTTGGTGCGTACCTACTCTTCTGCGCTGGCCAAGTACCGCAACCAGACCATAGACTACAAGCCATTACGTGCTGCTGCGGGGGATATGGAAGTGGTGGTCAGAACGCAAATCGTGCAGCCCGGCGGCCCGCCCATCCCTATTGATTATTCAATGGAAAGAAAAGATGACGCTTGGAAAGTGTACGACGTGAAAATTGATGGCATCAGCCTGGTGACCAACTACAAAGGCCAGTTCGCTACCGATCTACGGCAAGGAAACTTGGATGTCGTGATTCAAAAGCTGGTGGACAAAAATCAGCAACTGCTGAATAAAAAGCAGGACAAAGGCTAATGACGCTGATAGAACAGCAAGGCGGCAGGCTGATCATCCATAGCGCGATGACGGTAGAAACCGCCAGTGCGCTGCTGGATGAGTCATTACCGCTGCTCACGAGCGGACAGGCACTGGAGCTGGATTTAAGCGAAGTCAGCGATGCCGACTCCTCGGCGATTAGTGTGATGCTGGAATGGTTGCGCGTGGCTAATAGCCGTCAAGTGCAGTTGAAATATAGTGGATTGCCCCCATCCTTACTAAGTCTTGCGAGCTTGTACGGTGTGCTGGAAATGATTCCACAGCTGGTTTCGCAAGAGTCAGGCGCAAACAGCGTTCACTAATTCTTGGTGCCGGATACTTTCCGGCAAATGCATTGAAAAATCCCGCGATTAAAATAGATCAAGTCCACAAGTCATTCGGCAAGCTGCAAGCCTTGCGCGGGGTGAGTTTAGAGATTGCCCAAGGTGAGTTCTTTGCGCTTTTGGGGCCAAATGGCGCGGGCAAATCCACCTTGATTAACTTGCTGGCAGGGCTGTTGCGGCCTAGTAGCGGTAGCCTGTCAGTGATGGGGCATGACGTGGTGAGTGATTACCGCAATGCTCGACGTTTACTGGGTGTTGTACCGCAAGAATTAGTCTTCGACCCGTTTTTCAATGTGCGTGAGATGCTGCGTTTCCAAGCCGGATACTTTGGTTGTGGGCCGGAAAACGATGTTTGGATAGATGAGGTGTTAGAAGGCTTAGGCCTGACCGACAAGGCCAACGCCAATATGCGCGCGTTGTCGGGAGGTATGAAGCGCCGCGCCCTGATTGCTCAGGCCTTGGCGCACAAGCCGCCGGTGCTGGTGCTGGATGAGCCCACCGCTGGCGTGGACGTGGAGTTGCGGCAAACATTGTGGGCATTTATCAAGCGCCTCAATGGTGAAGGTACCACCATCATTCTTACCACTCACTATCTGGAAGAGGCCGAGACACTGTGTTCGCGCGTCGCGATGTTAAAACAGGGCGAAATCGTGGCGCTGGACTCTACGCAAAACCTGCTTAATCGGCTGCAATCCAAACAGCTTAAATTGAAACTATCTGGCACATTACCAAGCGCTTTGGAACCGCTCAAACGCGGTGAAAACGCAGGTTACGTCACGCTCAATTTAAGTGCTACGTCTGAAGTTGAACGTATTTTGGGCGAACTCCGTGCGGCACACGTCGGCGTGGAAGATTTGCAAATGATGGAAACTGATTTGGAAGACGTATTCTTAAGCATCATGAGCAGCACATCATGAGAGGGCTTTATACCTTATTCAAAAAAGAAATCTGGCGTTTTTGGAAGGTCGCCTTTCAAACCGTGATGGCGCCAGTGATGACCGCTTTGTTGTATTTGCTGATTTTTTCGCACGTGCTGGAAGCCCACGTCCACGTTTATCCCAATGTCAGCTATACCGCGTTTTTGATTCCCGGATTGGTGATGATGTCTTTGTTGCAGAATTCTTTTTCTAATAGTTCATCTAGCCTGATTCAGTCTAAAGTCATGGGCAACATTGTGTTTTTGTTGCTCACGCCTTTGTCTTACGTGGAATTTTTTATTGCCTTTTTGCTTGCTGCGATGGTGCGTGGCTTGGTGGTGGGCTTGAGCGTGTATTTGATGGCGCTGTTTTGGGTGGAGTTACCTTTGGCTCAACCTGGGTGGATATTAGCTTTTGCCCTGTTCGGCAGCGCCATGATGGGGGCGATGGGCATCGTCGCGGGCATTTGGGCGGACAAGTTTGACCAGCTCGCTGGCTTTCAAAATTTTATCATCATGCCGCTGACCTTTCTCTCCGGCGTGTTTTACTCGATCCATTCGTTGCCGCCAATCTGGCAGCAAGTATCGCGCTTTAACCCGTTTTTTTACATCATAGATGGCTTTAGATACGGTTTTTTTGGGCAAGGTGACGTGTCGCCCTATTTAAGTATTAGCGTGGTTGTGGTGAGCTTTGTGTTGTTCGCGGCGGCTACTTTATGGATGCTCAAACGCGGTTATAAGCTACGGGGTTGATATGTTAAGCGCTGAGCAATTAAAGATTTACATCATGAACGGCCTGCCGTGTGAACATGTAGAAGTGCGCGGCGATGACGGCACACATTTTGAAGCGGTGGTGGTGAGCGCAGAATTCGTAGGTAAAAATATGGTGCAGCAGCACCAATTGGTTTATAAAGCCTTGGGCGACAGAATGCGCGAGGAAATTCATGCGCTTTCGTTGCGTACTTTTATGCCATCGCAGTGGAACAGTTAGATTTTTTGGAGAAAATATCATGGATACGCAAGAGGCAATCAAGCAACAAGTAACGAGTAACTCGGTAGTGCTTTATATGAAAGGCTCACCACAGTTTCCGCAATGCGGATTTTCCGGCACGGCGGTGCAGATTTTGAAAGCTTGCGGTGTGAAAGATCTGGTGGCGGTTGATGTGTTGGCCGACCCCGCTATTCGCGATGGCATCAAGTCTTATTCCAACTGGCCGACCATTCCTCAGCTCTACATCAAGGGCGAGTTCGTGGGCGGTGCCGACATCATGCGTGAGATGTATCAAAACGGTGAATTACAAAAGCTGCTGACGGACTAATGGACAAACTTATCATCCAAGGCGGCTTTCCCCTGAACGGTGAAATTCGTATCTCTGGAGCTAAAAACGCCACGCTGCCCATCTTCTGTGCGGGTTTACTGGCGGAAAGCCCTATGCGCTTTTCTAATGTGCCGCACTTGCGTGATGTCAACACCATGCTGCTGTTGCTGGCTCATATGGGCATGCAGGTGGCGGTAGATGAGAGCATGAACGTCACGCTGGATGCCAGCAACATTCACAATCCATTGGCACCGTATGAAATGGTGAAAACCATGCGCGCCTCCATCCTGGTGCTGGGGCCATTGCTGGCACGCTTTGGCAAGGCGCGAGTATCTTTGCCTGGTGGTTGCGCTATTGGTTCGCGCCCGGTCAACCTGCACATCAAAGGTTTGCAGGCGATGGGTGCGGAGATTCACATAGAACACGGCTACATCGAGGCGAAATCCGAACGCCTTAAAGGTGCGCGTATCTTTATGGACTTGGTCACCGTCACTGGCACAGAAAATCTGATGATGGCGGCAGTCTTGGCCGATGGTACGACAGTGTTAGAAAACGCCGCGCGCGAGCCGGAAGTAGTGGATTTGGCCGAATGTTTGATTAAAATGGGGGCGAAAATCAGTGGCGCTGGCACGGATATCATCACCATTGAAGGCGTAGAGAAGTTGCAAGGTTGTGACTACGCCATTGTGTGCGACCGCATTGAAACCGGTACTTATCTTGCCGCTACCGCCATGACCGGCGGGCGTGTCAAGCTCAACAATGCGCGTGCTGATCTGCTGGAAGCGGTGATTGATAAACTGCGCGAAGCCGGGGCGAAGATTAGCCATGATGCCAATAGCATCACTATAGAATCGGATGGCAAGCTGAAAGCGGTGAATCTAAGAACCGCCCCGCATCCGGCTTTCCCCACCGATATGCAGGCGCAATTGATGGCAATGAACACGGTAGCGGATGGTGTGGCACAGGTAACGGAAACCATTTTTGAAAACCGCTTCATGCACGTACAAGAAATGCGTCGTATGGGCGCTGAGATTGAGGTGGATGGCCATACTGCCCTTGTGCGTGGTGCAAAACACTTGGATGGCACTACGGTGATGGCGACCGATTTACGCGCCTCGGCGGGCTTGGTGCTGGCGGGGCTGGTGGCGCGTGGCGAGACTATTGTTGAACGCATCTATCATCTGGATCGTGGTTATGAACGCATAGAAGAGAAATTGTCACAACTGGGGGCTCGCATCAAGCGAGTGAGCTCATGATTACTATCGCCTTATCCAAGGGTCGCATTTTTGAAGAAACAGCGCCACTGCTAGAAGCGGCGGGCATAGTGCCATCTGAAGCGCCGGAATCTTCGCGCAAGCTGATTCTGTCCACCAACCGCGACGACGTGCGCCTCATCATCGTCCGCGCGAGCGACGTGCCGACTTATGTGCAATATGGCGCGGCGGATTTGGGTATTGCGGGGCGGGACGTGCTGGTGGAACATGGCGGTGCAGGTTTGTATCAGCCGCTGGATTTGAAAATTGCGCGTTGCAAAATGATGGTTGCGGTTAAGCAGGGTTTTGACTACACGGCGTGTTTGCAGCAAGGTGCACGACTCAAAGTTGCCACCAAATACGTCAAGATTGCCCGCGAACACTTTGCGGGTAAAGGCATGCACGTTGACCTCATCAAACTCTATGGCTCCATGGAGCTGGCACCGCTAGTGGGCTTGGCTGATGCTATTGTGGATTTGGTGAGTAGCGGCGGTACGCTCAAGGCTAACAATCTGGTGGCGGTAGAGGAGATCATGCCCATCAGTTCGCGCCTTATCGTCAACCAAGCTTCGCTGAAACTCAAGAGTGAGCAGATACAACCCATTATTGATGCCTTTGCGGTCGCCGTGAAAGCCGAGTAGCAATGTTAACAATAAGAAAATTATCTAGCACTGACGTAAGTTTTGATGCGGCGCTAAAGCAATTATTAGCCTTCGAAGGCGCTCAGGACGGTAAGATAGATGCGGTTGTCGCCGACATTCTGAAAGATGTGAAAGCGCGCGGTGACGTAGCGGTGCTGGAATACACGCAGCGTTTTGACAAGCTGCAAGCTGACAGTATGGCCGCGTTGGAGTTGCCTCAAGCTGAATTACAAGCCGCATTAAATGGCTTGCCAACAGCGCAACGCAACGCGCTGGAAGCCGCCGCAGAGCGCGTGCGGATTTATCACGAAAAGCAGTTGATGACTTCCTGGAACTATACCGAGCCTGATGGCACGATGCTGGGTCAGCAAGTCACAGCCTTGGATAGGGTGGGTTTGTACGTGCCTGGCGGTAAAGCGGCGTATCCGTCATCTGTGCTGATGAACGCGATTCCGGCAAAAGTAGCCGGGGTGCAAGAGTTGATTATGGTCGTGCCTACACCTAATGGCGAAAAAAATCAGCTAGTGCTGGCCGCGGCAGCGGTATGTGGTGTGGATCGTGTATTCCGCATCGGTGGCGCTCAGGCCGTGGGTGCGTTGGCTTATGGCACGCAAACCGTGCCGCAAGTAGATAAAATCGTCGGCCCTGGCAACGCCTATGTGGCAGCGGCCAAACGCCGTGTATTCGGCGTGGTAGGGATAGACATGGTGGCAGGGCCTTCCGAAATTCTGGTGATTTCCGATGGCCTAAGTAATCCCGATTGGACGGCGATGGACTTGTTCAGCCAAGCCGAACACGATGAACTCGCGCAGGCGATTTTGCTCTGCCCGGATGCTGAATTCTTAAAGCGTGTGGAAGCCAGCATGAACAGATTGTTGCCGGAGATGCCAAGACTAGACATCATCAAAACTTCGCTGCAAGACCGTGGTGCCTTGATACAAGTGCGCGATTTAGACGAAGCTGCCAGCATTGCCAATTACATTTCACCTGAACACTTGGAATTGTCGGTGGCCGACCCGGTGAGTTTGACCGCAAAAATTAAACACGCAGGGGCTATTTTCATGGGGCGACAAAGCTGCGAGGCCGTCGGCGATTATTGTGCTGGCCCTAACCATGTGTTACCGACTTCACGTACAGCGCGTTTTTCCTCGCCCTTGGGCGTGTATGACTTTCAGAAGCGATCCAGCTTGATTATGTTGTCAGAAGCAGGCGCACAGACCTTGGGAAAAATTGCCTCTACATTGGCTTTGGGTGAGGGTTTGCAGGCGCATGCCAGGTCGGCGGAGTATCGTTTGAAAACGAATTAACTTCTTATGAGCGTAGATACAATTAACTTGAACCGTATCCAATTGCGTCATTCCCGCGTAGGCGGGAATCCAGCCAAGGTTCATAGTAGTCACTGTAATTTTGGGCGGCTGGCGTTAGCTAGACTAGATTCCCGCCTGCGCGGGAATGACGGTGCTTATAACGCGTCTGTACTTAATTGACATGAGTAAATTCTGGTCCGAAACCATCCAAAACCTCACGCCCTACGTACC
>JANYIK010000169.1 GCA_025362115.1 Methylophilaceae bacterium | reverse complement strand
AAATATCATCGTCCCACGATTATTTTCGCCAGCGCCCAAGACGGCAAACTTAAAGCTTCAGGCCGTTCGATTAGTGGTTTGCATTTGCGCGACACGATTGATGTCGTCGCCAAACGCAATCCCGACATGATATTGAGCTTCGGTGGCCATGCCATGGCGGCAGGATTAACCATTCATCAATCCAACTTAGAGACCTTTACCTTAGCCTTTGAACACAGCGTGCGCGAACTGCTTACCCCTGCCGATTTGGAACGCGTGGTAGAAACCGATGGCAGTTTGGAAGTCACCGAGACCAACCTGCAACTAGCGCAATTGCTGGAAGACGGAATATGGGGTCAAGGCTTCGCCACACCTAGTTTTGAGGGAAATTTTGTTGTGACACATCAGCGCGTGGTGGGCGAAAAACATTTGAAACTTAAGTTGGAGCAGGATGGGCAAACATCTGAGGCGATGCTATTTTTTCGTGCCGACCCGCTGCCGGAGCGCATTAAAGCGGTATATCAGCTAGGGGTGAATGAATATAACGGGCAAAAAACTACACAACTGACCTTGAAACATTGGCAAAAAACCATTTAAAAGGGGTCTGTCCCCTTTTAAATGGTTTTTTAAATCAATACCCCAAACTTTTCACCGCCTGCACGTCGTCCGCCCAGCCGCTGCGGACTTTGACCCAGGTTTCTAGCCATACTTTCGCGCCAAACAGTCGCTCCATATCCAGCCTGGCTTCGGTGGAAACGCGTTTGAGTTTTTCGCCGTCTTTGCCGATGACGATGGGTTTCTGGTTTTCTTTGTCCACGATGATGGCGGCGTGGATACGGCGTAAGCCGCCTTCTTGCTCGAATTTTTCGATTTCCACGCTGATAGCGTAAGGAATTTCCTCACCCAACAAGCGGAACAGCTTTTCACGTATGAGTTCGGCGGCAAGAAAACGCTCATTGCGGTCGGTGAGTTCGTCTTCGCCATAAATGGCGGGCTGATCGGGCAAGTGTTCGCGTAGCGTAGCGAGTAGCTCATCCAGTTGCAGGCTTTTTTTAGCGCTGATAGGGATAACATCAGCGAAAGGAAATTTGGCAGCCATTTCCTTGATAAAAGGTAGTAATTTACCTTTGTCTTTGACCAAATCCACCTTGTTTACAGCCAGCAGTACCGGACAGTGGGTGGGCAGAATTTCCAGCACTTTTTCGTCGCCTGCGCCAAATTTCATGGCTTCCACCACACATAACACCACGTCCACTTCAGACAACACTTGCTTCACTGTGCGATTCATGGCGCTGTTCAAGGCGTTGACGTGTTGCAGCTGAAAACCCGGCGTATCCACGAACAGGAATTGCGCGTCGTTCGTGGTGTGGATCCCAAGCAAGCGGTGGCGAGTAGTTTGAGCCTTGCGCGAAGTGATACTAAGCTTTAAGCCCATGACATGGTTGAGGATCGTGGATTTGCCTACATTGGGACGACCAGTAATTGCAATCGTGCCGCATCTGAAATCAGGATTATCTTTCATGACTAATTTCCTCATAGGCTAATTGTGCGGCGAGCTGTTCTGCGGCACGACGGCTTCCTGCTTGGGCTTTGGTGTTTATTCCCAGCTGGTGAATACTGCATTCCACAACAAAAGTCTGGCAGTGTGCTTCGCCATGAGTTTCGATGACGGTATAGCTAGGCAGGCCGATTTTTCGACCTTGCAAATATTCTTGTAGCATGGTTTTGGCATCTTTTCCTAGGGTGCTGGGGTCTAGCTGTTGCAGCAAATCAGCGTAGAGCTTGATGACTAGAGTTTCAGCTGCACTAAAACCCCCATCTAGATATACCGCGCCGATTAGAGCTTCCACGGCATCTGCCAACACCGACGGACGTTTCCAGCCGCCGCTTTTGATTTCACCGTCGCCTAGTTTAAGTTGTGCACCAAGTTCTAAACGCGTGGCTATTTCCGCTAGTGAAGGCTCTTTCACCAAATGCGCACGAAGGCGGCTCAAGTCGCCTTCTGGCAATTGTGGGAAACGCTGGTAGAGCTGGGTGGCGATGACACAATTGAGCACGCTGTCACCCAAAAACTCTAGGCGCTCGTTGTTAGCGCTACTGTGGCTGCGGTGGGTGAGCGCTTGGGTAAGCAATGCCGACTGCCGGAACTCGTGACCTAGTCGAGCGAGCAATGCAGCCTGGCTCATTATTTAATCACAGTACCAATGCGGTCGAGGTGGTCAAAACTCATCCACACAAAGAATGCGCGGCCGACGATATTGCTCTCTGGCACAAAACCCCAGTAGCGGCTATCGTTGCTGTCGTCGCGGTTGTCGCCCATCATGAAATAATGCCCTGCGGGCACAGTGCAGGAAAAACCCTCTTCGTCGTAGCGGCAGTTTTCGTTGAGAGGAAATTGCTCGACTTGCTCTGGCTTATAAGTAGGCTGCTGCGGCAGTGTCATGGCGATGTGTTCATGCTCGCCTAATTGTTCCTTTTGCAAATCGCCAACTAGATAATTGAAGCCGGGTTTGACGTATTCATAATTGCCAGCAGGACTGAGATTGAGTAACTTCCCGTTAATAGTTAATTGCTTATTATGATAATCCACGCGGTCTCCAGGCGTTCCAACCACACGCTTGATGTAATCCAAGGAGGGATTTTTGGGATAGTGAAACACCATCACCTCACCAATTTTAGGATGGTTCACTTCTAAAAAAGTAGTATTCAACACTGGCACGCGCAAACCATAGGTGTATTTATTGACTAGAATAAAATCGCCTATCAGCAAGCTCGGCATCATCGATCCAGAAGGAATCTTGAACGGTTCTACCAAGAAGGAACGCACCAAAAACACTGCCAGAATGACCGGAAAGAAGCTCTTGGCATATTCGATCGCTACCGGGTCTGCACTGCCAGCAGCACGTTTTTTTCGCAACAGAACAATGTCTAACAGCCATAATCCGCCAGTGAGCGCGATAAGCAACAACATGAACATAGCAAAACTGATGAGGCTTTGAAACACAGCAATCAAGCCCAATCCAACTATTCCAAAAAACACATATTCCATTTACTTATCTTCCACTCTCAATATGGCTAAAAAGGCTTCTTGCGGGATCTCCACATTGCCCACTTGTTTCATACGTTTCTTTCCTTCTTTTTGCTTCTCAAGCAGCTTCTTCTTGCGGCTGATGTCACCACCATAGCATTTTGCCAGCACATTCTTACGCATGGCTTTCACCGTCTCGCGGGCGATGATATTCGCTCCGATAGAAGCCTGTATCGCCACGTCGAACATCTGGCGCGGGATTAACTCGCGCATCTTGGAGGCCAATTCACGCCCACGGTACAGGCTATTGGCTCTATGCACAATCAGTGACAAGGCATCCACCTTTTCGCCACTCACCATGATGTCGAGCTTCACTAAATCCGCATAGCGGAATTCTAAAAACTCGTAGTCCAGCGAGGCATAACCGCGCGAAGTGGATTTGAGCTTATCGAAAAAATCCATCACCACTTCATTTAGTGGCATCTCATAGGTCAGCATCACCTGCCGCCCCATGTACTGCATATTCTTTTGCACCCCGCGCTTGTTATTGCACAGCGTCATCACTGGCCCCACGTACTCCTGCGGCATAAGAATGGTGGAAGTGATGATTGGTTCACGGATTTCTTCGATACGGGAAGGCTCGGGCAGCTTGGCAGGATTCTCCACCATCAGCACTTCGCCCGATTTAGTGAGAACTTCATACATCACGGTGGGCGCAGTAGTGATCAAATCCATGTCATATTCGCGCTCCAGCCGTTCTTGCACGATTTCCATGTGCAACAAACCGAGGAAACCACAACGGAAGCCGAATCCCAGCGCTTGAGACACTTCAGGCTCGTATTGCAGGCTGGCATCGTTCAAGCGCAACTTTTCCAACGCATCACGTAAAGCTTCGTACTGGTTTGATTCCACCGGATAGAGACCGGCAAACACTTGCGGCTTGATTTCCTTAAATCCCGGCAGCGCAGCATCCGCACGCCTGTCGGCCAAGGTAACGGTATCGCCCACTTTGGCGTTGGCCAACTCTTTAATACCGGCAATGATGAAGCCCACTTCGCCCGCGGAAAGACTTTCCTTTTGTCGCGATTTCGGCGTGAATACGCCCACTTGTTCACACAAATGCTGTGCGCCGGTGGCCATCAAGCGAATCTTGTCTTTGGGTTTGAGATGCCCATCCACCACGCGCACCAGCATGATGACCCCGACGTAATTATCGAACCAGGAGTCAATGATTAACGCCTTCAGCGGCGCTTCCGGATCGCCCTTGGGCGGTGGAATTTTGCTGATTACCGCTTCCAGCACGTCTTCCACACCCACGCCGGTCTTAGCTGAGCAGCGTACCGCGTCTATCGCCTCCACCCCGATGACATCCTCAATCTCCTGCATCACCCGCTCCGGATCGGAGGAGGGCAAATCTATCTTATTCAGTACCGGCACAACTTCCACGCCCTGTTCGATGGCGGTGTAGCAGTTGGCCACGCTCTGTGCCTCTACACCCTGCGAAGCATCCACCACCAGCAACGCGCCCTCGCAAGCCGCCAGTGAACGCGAAACCTCGTAGGAAAAGTCCACGTGACCGGGGGTGTCAATCAGATTCAACTGGTAAATCTGGCCGTCGCGAGCCTTATAGCTAAGAGCCGCTGTTTGCGCCTTGATGGTAATGCCGCGTTCGCGCTCCAAATCCATAGAATCCAGCACCTGCGCCTCCATCTCACGGTCAGAAAGCCCGCCGCAGAGATGGATAATCCTGTCCGCCAGCGTAGATTTGCCGTGGTCTATGTGAGCGATGATAGAAAAATTGCGGATGTTGTTCACAAAATAAAAATAAGGGCGCTTGACGCGCCCTTATTGGTAGCTGATTTCAGGATGCGGATTTTACCGCAAAGCTGAAATTCCCGCAGGTTTGCTTTTAAGGATGGATGAAGTTGAACAGAGACAAACCAGACACGGTAAGGAAGGATTTTTGTGCCGCTTCCAAATTAGTCGTTCTGAGCGCCAAGTCAGTTGCCGCTTGCGCAATATCCACATCTTCCAGCTTACTGATAGTGGTTTTATATTGCAAAACAGCATCCTCATTAGCTCCGGCGTGAGATTCCACCTCTTTCATAGTAACGCCGACATTCGCAGTTTGTGTATTCACAGCATCTTCGGCCTGAGTCAAATTGGCAAGCGTATTCATTACTGTATTTGAAAGCGGCGCCGCACCCTTGGTTTTCAAAGCAGCCACTAGGTTATGAATAGTAGCAAAAATGTCTTGATTATTAGCGCTACCCTTGACGGTAAATGTATCAGGGGTAATCACGGTACCGGTGGTTGGGTTGCTACTGGGTGTGCCACTAACGCTCATCTCTATCCCCAAATCCCATGGATTGGGGTTGGTATCACCAGCCACTCTTTTGAAACTGATTGCGCCACCAGGGACGTAGGTTCTAGGATATGCCGGACCGCCAGTAGCTGAAAGTGTTGGGTTTGACGCAGCATTAGTCAAAAGTGAAGTACCGGCTGCATAAGCTACCCCGTTAATTGTGGTGTTAGAAGTTGTCACAATATCGTAGGTATAGATCGATGGCCCAGGCGTGGCTGAGGTATCTTCAGCAAACACCACCTTGTAATCCTTGGTGTTACCCGCAGCATTCCATAGCGTGGAATTCAGCACGGAGCCAGGTGTTGCCACGCCAGTTCCTTTATTAGATGCTGCCAGCACCTCAAAATCACCATTACCATTCTTGATACGCTGAAACAAATCCACCCCAGAAGCGCTTACAGGCACTTGGCGAGAAGGGCTGACTTGTATCAAGCGACTGCCTTGATCGCCGTTATATGAGACCACACCAGGAGATGTCTCAGAAAATGGTTGGGTTTCGCCCTTAAAGCCAGAGAATAAATATTTACCATTTTCAGACGTGTTCGCTAAACCCAACAGATAGTCATACTTACCCTGCAACTCTGTCGCCACAGCAAGTTTATCATTTGCAGTAAGCGAAGCATCTCCCGCTTGCACAGCCAAAGCGCGCACATCCTGCAAAATGCTGGAAATCTGTTGCAGCGTTCCTTCCTGAGCCTGCAAGGCGCTGGTAGCAGCAGTTCCATTCACCTGAAATTGTTCTGCAGCTGACTGAGACTGGCCAATTTCCAATACGCGTGCCGCAGCTAAAGGGTCATCAGAAGGCGTGGTAATGCGTTTTCCGCTGGAAATCTGACCTTGTATTTTGAACAGTTCACTTACATGGTTCTGAACTGAAGTCGTTCCCAAGCTATAAATCATACTGGTGCTGATACGCATACTGCCTCCTAATTACCTAAAACATTAACCATGAACTGCCGACAATATTGAATTAAACAAAGTTGAAGAAATTTCAAACATTTTGCCAGCGGCCTGATACGCTTGCTGAAAACGCAGTAAGTCTGCGGCCTCTTCATCCAAATTCACACCCGAAATTGATTGCTGTGCCGCTTGAGTTTGTATGACCAATTCTTTCTGCGCAGCCCCCGTGACTTTGATTTCACTAGTCTTATTACCGACTAAGCTCACCATTTGGGCATAGGAACCTTGGAAAGAGGAAGTTCCGCCATTCATGGTAGAAAGTGCCTCTAACTGCGCCAAAACTAGGGCATTTCGGTTATCTGCCGTACCGTTGGTATTTGGTCCTACGGTAAAAGTATCGGCACTATTCGGAGTGGCGGTTATTTTGGCAGACCAACCGTTGTAACTCAGGCTTGCGCCAGTAGTAGTGTCATAAGCGTAGGTCTGACCAGCTGGCACACCAGTACCAGCAACAGTGTACTCAAGAAAAGCCGCCGCCGCCGCAGTTTGGGCTGCTGCTGTTACGCTAGCAGGAGTGGCGCCAGCTACTGTAGATGCAGCTTGAGCCGCAGCGATAATCGCCGCTCCCGCGGCCTGTGCTTGCGCTGCCGTAGCTGGGCGTAGTGCTGCACCAGTTGCAGCAGTGATTATTGCACCTGCACCGCTAGCTGCCGCTGAAATATTCGCTACCGTCAACGCAACCGTCGCACCAGCGGCGGGTACTGCCGCAGAAGCAGCCGTGCCGGCCAAAGTCACATTGCTAAAGGTGACACTCACATTTTGCTTCAGGTTAACATTGAGTGGAGTCACTGAAATCACTGCATTGTTAATCGCCGCGGTTGAACCGCCACCAGAAGCCGTCTTGGAAGTAACACCTTTGTCGACTTGAAATGTATCACCCACTACGGCAGCACCAGAAATGACTGCTGTCCACCCGTTAAAACTGATATTACTACCAGATACATATGCAAATGAGGTAGTGCCAGTAGCTGTATTTATAAGTGGCGCACCGGTTGTATTATCAGTAGCGGTAAAGGTACCAGCCCCAGTAAAGGTAAGCGTTACTTTATCGTTAGGCGAATTCACCGATCCGCCACTAATTGTGCCATTGCCGAAATTTCCCAGTGTGGCCAACGTAGTAATAGGAGATGCAGCTGCGATGGTTGTAGTATTAATACTAGATGACAGCGCTATACTTGATGCGCCGGTACGCGTGGGTCTAACCAAATACGAATCGCCGACTACCGCACCAGCACCTAAAGTAAGCGTAGTGCCATCAACAGTAACACCTGCAATCAATTGAGCATTGGTGAGAACGGTTTGGGTGTTATCTGATAGTCGCGTAAGTGTGCCGTTCAGTCCTGCCGTAATATCCAAACGATAATCACTCGTTGTCAAATGCTGGGGGTTAGCCAAAGCTGTAGTTAGCACACCAACGCCCACATTCGCCGTATTAGCTATGACATTGCCAGGAGTAACCGTGAAAAACTTTCCGCCTGCATTGCCCGCAAGATCCTGTCCCAAAGCATGTTGGTCATTGAACGCGGAAGCGACTACTATCGCGATACGACCCAACGAATTTTCAGCAGGGTCTAGTGTTTGATCTCGGAAAGCCAACAAGCCACCCAAAGTACCACCACTGATATTGTTACTTCCAATAGGAATTTTAACGATGGCGCTTAATTGATAATCAACCTCAAGATGCTGTGGATCGGCTTTCCCAGCAGCAGCAGTAAGTGTGAAAGTTGTATCCCTAACCACCAAGGGTTGTCCACTACCAAAAAATACTGAAGCACTGCCATCTGATTGAATTATAACCGAGGTTCCAACTTCCTTATTGAGCTTGGAAATCAACTCTTCACGTTGATCCATTAGATCATTTGGAAGCTGGTTAGGATTACCCGCACTTTGCAGGGCGATCTGGTTATTCAGGTTAGCAATTTGAGTTGCGTAACTATTAATAAGCTGTACCGAGTCAGCTATCTGAGTGTCTAAACCATCACGTACTTCAGAAAAACGAGTTGCCAAACTCTGAAACTTGGAAACCAAGGCGTTTCCGTCACTCAGTAATGCCTGACGCGAAGGCACCGAAGCAGGATTAGAGGAAACACTAGCCACGCCCTTGAAAAAATCTTGTAGGGACGTGGCTAACCCAGAATTAACACCGCCCAAAGCATTATCAATAGGCGAAATCTGGGAAAGATAAGAGTCCAACTGCGCACCTGTTGTTTGCACCTGTTTCAGTTGCGTTTCGATGTATGAGCTAATCTGGCGGCGTACCGTGTCTACATTGACCCCTTGGCCAATAAAGCCTGCGCCCGTTTTCAATGCAAAAGCATTCGACTGAATCAAGCCCTGACGGTGATAACCAGGCGTACTCGCGTTAGCAATGTTATGCCCCGCAGTACTCAGTCCTATTTGTGCGGCACGAAGTGCGCTTAGACCTACGCTTTCAAAACTCATTTTTTATCACCTTTACTTATATGCTTTGTTAGCGGCTAAAAAAGCTAAAACTTGAGTGAAATTTTGCAAATTTTATGAGCCTATCAAATTTGCTTAGTCGCCTTATTTTATAAGCCTTGCCAAGCGTAAAAACCCAGCAAAAAAGTGTGATTTATTACCCAATCACACCTTGCAGCGAATTTAGCTTGAAAAGATCACGGAATGAGTTGCTGTTGACCACACCCATAATCTTGGAGGCGTAGTTGGGATCAGTAGCAAAACCACCTTGCTGCAATCCATTCACAAAGCCTGTGGCATCTTGATTCAACGCTTTTGCATAACGCGAATTTCCGCTAATAAGTTTGGCGTAATCGGCGAAGGCTTCATCATATGAGCCATAGACACGAAACTTCTCGGAACTCTTCACCATGTTCCCATGCATGTACTCGGTAACGTCCTTCACCGTAGTCGAGCCAGTCCACTGCGTTCCAGCCTTGACGTTGAACACGTTATAGCTGTTACTACCGTCTGCAGTTTTTAGTTCTTTTTTGCCCCAGCCGCTTTCAACAGCGGCTTGCGCCAATAATGTCTCTGTTGGCACCCCTAGCGTTTTTGCCGCTGCGGTGGCATACGGCTGCATTTTTTGTATGAATTCATTAGAAGTAGAAGCTTCTACCGGATTGGCAGACAGCACACCATTCATAAGTCCCGTTGTGGCTCCGGTCGGCAAGGGAATGTCATAAGTCGTTGGTTGGCTTACACCGACACCACCTGCCGACTTAGGCAGGCTACGTTCAATTTGCGCCAACAGCACATCAGCCATGCCCAAGCCTTTACCCTGCGAGACGGTTTGTGCCATCTGCTGGTCGAACATGTCGGTGAAGGTTCTGGATTCTTCGCTGTCGAACAGGCCGTCTTTAGGTACCGATTCACGCATGGTACGCAGCATAAGCTGCAAGAAGTAAGCCTCGAACTGGCGTGCAGCGGTCTTGATACCGTCATGCGTATCCTGCTTTTTAGCCTGTAGCTTGACCTGATCCAGCGATTGCGGATTAATTGCGAGTTGATTGGCTAATGCGTCGAGTGCCATGGGGTAAACCTAAATAACCTCTAACTCGGCTTTGAGCGCACCTGCGGACTTCATCGCTTGCAGAATGGCGAGTAAATCTTGTGGTGTGGCACCGACGGCATTGAGCGCCTTGACCACTTCACCTAAAGTGGCACCAGAGCGCAACATGACCAGCTCACCTTTCTTTTCCTTGATTTCGATTTCAGCCTGCGCGCCGACGGCAGTACTGCCTTGCGACAACGCATTAGGCTGGCTCACCAGAGGTTCACTGGAAATAATCACCGACAAAGACCCATGCGCCACCGCGACAGAATCCAAAGTCACTTCTTTGTTCATGACGATAGAACCAGTGCGCGCATTCAAAATGATTCTGGCAATATCCTCACCAGGAGCAACAGAAAGGTTTTCCACGCGGGAGATGAAAGCGATGCGCTGATTAGGATCAGCAGGGGCGTTCACTTGAATCAAACGACCATCCACGGCCACTGCCGTACCATTACCAAAGCTACGGTTGATCGCATTCACCATTCTAGAAGCAGTGGTGAAGTCAAATTGATTGAGCTCATAATTAATGAAAGCGCCTTGACCCACTGCAGTAGGCACCGCACGTTCTACCGTAGCACCATTAGGGATACGCCCAGCATTGAGATGATTGATTTGCACACTGGAACCAGCCGCTGCCGCTCCTGCACCCACACCCACCATATTGCCTTGCCCCATGGCGTAGATTTGTCCATCCGCACCTTTGAGCGGAGTCATCAGCAGAGTACCGCCACGCAAACTCTTGGCATTGCCCAGTGACGAAACCGTAATATCCAATTGCTGTCCAGGCTTGGCAAAGGCTGGCAGATTAGCCGTCACCATCACCGCAGCCACGTTTTTCAGTTGCAGGTTAGTTCCAGCAGGAATATTCACTCCCAATTGGCCTAACATATTGGCAATACTTTGTACGGTAAACGGGGTTTGCGTGGTTTGATCACCTGTGCCATCAAGTCCTGCTACCAAGCCATAACCCACTAGTTGGTTGGAACGCACGCCTTGCAGAGACGCAATGTCTTTGATGCGTTCAGCCTGCACCGAAGCTGAAAACAGCAAAGCGGCAAGGAATGCCAAGAATAATTTTGAAGATAAAGATTTCATGCCCATCTTTCTTAAAAAGGCAACATTAGCGTAAAGAAGCGCGCCATCACGCTTAGCACTTGCGCGGTGTCTATAGACTGATTCTGCTTGCTTTCGATGACGGCATCGGCAATCAGCGTTGAGTTCACAGTATTGGTGGTGCTGATGTTGATAGGATTCACCACGCCAGACAAGCGCACAAATTCTGTACCCTGATTCACCGCCACTTGTTTTTCGCCGCTCACTCTAAGGTTGCCATTTGGTAACACTTCAATCACCGTTACTGTAATTGTGCCGGTCACGGTGTTGCTATTGCCGTCATCTTGATTGTCAGCAGAGGAAACCTTGGAACTCGAATTAAAACTAGAGCTCAAGTCGTTATCAATTTGAGTATTCAGTATATTGGCTGAAAAAGGTAATCTCGGTGTCACACCCAGTACTTTCGGTGTGCCGATATTCACAGCCGCGCTGGAGGTGCGATCGGCAGATTCTTTAGTTTTGCGGTTGGCTGAGGTTTTTTCTACTAATAGCACGGAAATCGTATCACCCACAAAACGAGCGCGGCGGTCTTCGAAAATTGGACGACTATTAGCAGCGTGATAGATAGAACCATCCGCTGCTGCCACTGGTACAGGGTTTGGGCGTATCGTTGTTGGCAATTGCACGCGGGTCGGCGGATCGGTATCGCAACCCACCAGCACCAAAGCAGCAATAAGCAAAAAACCATAACGAATCATACTATTCAACCTCATCACCTAATTTTACAACTGTACCAGTCTTTGCAACATCTGATCCGAAGCCTGAATGGACTTGGAATTGATTTCATAAGCACGTTGCGCTTGGATCATGTTGATCAATTCTTCCACCACGCTGACGTTGGAGTTCTCCAAAAAGCCTTGTTGTATGCTGCCCAGCGCATTGGTCCCCGCAGTACCAGTGTTAGGCGTACCCGAAGCAGTCGTTTCCAAGTACAAGTTATCACCGACACTTTGCAAACCGGTTGGACTAATAAAATTGGTCAGCGTAATCGGCCCTTGGGTAGTCACGACATTACCAGGCTGAGTAATCGTTACCGTACCATCTTTACCAATAGCCACAGAAACGGCATCCACCGGAACGGTAATCTGTGGCTGCAAAGGGTCACCATTAGCTGTCACAACCACGCCTTGGTTGTTGGTTTGGAAAGCACCGTCACGGGTATAGGCCAAGGTGCCATCTGGAAGCTGTATCTGGAAAAAACCGTTGCCCTGTATCGCCATGTCAAAATTATTCTCAGTCTGCTGGATGCCACCTTGAATATGGATACGCTCAGTAGCCACCGGACGCGCGCCGGTACCAAGCTGCAAGCCAGAAGGCACTTGGGTTTGCTGCGATGCTTGCGAACCAGGTTGACGTAAGGTTACATAAATCAAATCCTCAAACACTGGGCGCGAACGCTTAAAACCATTGGTGCTGACGTTGGCCAAGTTATGCGAAATAACGTCAATATTGGTTTGCTGGGATTCCATCCCGGTTTTGGCAATCCAGAGCGATCTAAGCATGATATTTTCCTAAAGTAATTTTAGTTATTAAGCAGTAAGCGACATTATTTGCGTAGCTTTTGCGTTGTTTTCATCTGACTTCTGCATCATCTTCACTTGCATATCAAACATCCGCGAGGCCTCGATGATGTTAATCAGCGTATTGACAGCGCTAACGTTGCTGGACTCCAGCACACCTGAAGCTATACTGACACCTGCGTCGGCAGGTGCAGCTTGACCATTTTTCTGACGGAACAAGCCATCATCACCGCGCACCAAGTCTTGGTCGGCAGGATTGACCAATTTAAGGCGTCCCACTTGCACCGCGTTCTGCACTTGGTTATTAGTCACCAGGCTCACTGTACCGTCTTTAGACACATACACTTCGGAATCTTCAGGAACAGTGATAGGGCCACCGTCACCAATCACTGGCAAGCCGGTATTGGTTACTAGTAAACCTGTACTGGTAATTTCCAGCGCACCGTTACGGGTATAAGCTTCTCCACCTTTGGTATCTTGCACCGCAAACCAGCCACGTCCTTGCATCGCCAAATCTAGTGGGCGTCCTGTAGTCTTCAATGTGCCGCCGGACAAATCCGCATTCGGGGTTGAGTCCACCACGAAAGTGCGTGTTGGCATACCAGGACCATACACCGGCAAAGCACGAAACGCGGTGTTCTGTGCCTTGTAGCCATCGGTAGAAGCGTTGGCCAGATTGTTAGCCAGCACAGCTTGTTGATAGAAGCTGTGCTTGGCACCATTCATCGAAATGTAGAGCAGTCTGTCCATTACAAGTCCTTAAATTTCCGTTCGTGGTGAGTAGGCCAGAGGCCGTATCGAACCACCCTTCGATACGCGCTTCGCGCTACTCAGGGCGAACGGTTATCCTCATTTACCTATCGCAAATTCACAATGGTTTGCAAGATGGAATCCTGCGTCTTAATGGTTTGGGCATTAGCCTGATACACGCGTTGAGCGATGATCATGTTGACCAGTTCCTGCGTCAAATCCACGTTGGAATCTTCGGTCGCAGCACCTTGTAATGGGCCGTGATTACCGTCTGTTCCCGGGGTTTGGTTAAGAGCAGCACCCGATTCAGAGGTTTCCAACCACTGGTTATTGCCGATAGGCTGCAAACCTTGCGGATCGCGGAAAGAGTCCAGCGTCACCTGAGCAAGGTTTTGCGATACCCCATTGGTATAACGACCTACGATAGTACCGTCAGCACTCACGTTGAATCCCGCCAAGGAGCCTGTGGTATAGCCGTCTTGGGTCAGATTGTTGACCTTGAAACCGGAGCCAAATTGGGTGGAATTTGAGAAGTCAACATTGAATACCAAGGGGTTAGCGTTAATCCCGGGAGAACCCAATTGCACCGCAGTGATGGTTTGTGAGAAGGTAGTAGCGGGCGGGACACCAGAGGTGTTGAAAGTAATGCTACCAAGCGCAGTTACGCCGCCGCCAGAGAGGTCAGTAGAAGCCACCGTCGCACCAGCTGGATTAGTCACTGTGGCATATACAAACCACTTGCCAGGAACAGGGACGGCCGCGGGATCCTTCACAAAATACATCTGATAGGTGTGCGCATTACCCAAGCTGTCATAAACGCTGATAGCAGTCGTACGATTGTAAGTGGCTGGGTTGCCAAAGTTGAAAGGCGTTACAATAGGGGCGACTTCACGCGAATCCAGATTCACCCCTGCCTGAACTCCGATAAACGTAGTGGTGCTAGTACTGGTTCCAGTTGCCACAGCTGGAATATCTGCTGTATTAGCAGGGTTGAACAGACGCACGTTAGTAACGATAGGAGATATAACCCCGCTAGTAGCTTGATAACCTTGGAGCTTGTAGCCTTCGGCAGTCACCACAAATCCGTTTTTATCTAACTGGAACTGGCCGTTACGGGTATAGCTAAGTGTGCCGGCGTTGCTCACACGGAAGAAACCACCGCCGTTGATGGCCACATCCAGCGGGTTGTTACTCACAGTAATACCGCCTTGGGTGAACTGTTGAGTAACGTCAACCACCTTAGTGCCTAGGCCGATGTTATTGGTACCAGCACCTACTAGCGAATTGGCATACACATCAGCAAATTCTGCACGGGATTGCTTGAATCCTATGGTACTGGCATTAGCGACGTTATTACCAGTCACATCCAAGCTTCTGGACGATGCATTCAGACCACTTAAACCTTGTTGAAAGCCCATTTAATTTCTCCTTAGTTCTAAATTTGTTGTCGTAAGGTTAGAGGATTTGTCTAACTTCAGACAAATCTACTAATCCAAAGCCCGATACATTCAAATTCGGACCCTTTGTATTCATCAGCACGCTGTTCACAGTTCCCACCGCGAGGTTGGTAGCCGCTACCGTATTGCCACCCTGTGTAGCTTGTACAGTAAATTTATAGGATCCTGCTGGTGCTTTAGCCCCCGCATCCGTCAGACCGTCCCAACTGAACATTGATGAACCGACATCTTTCTTACCAATATCCAGCCTGCGCACTACATTACCGTTGTTATCACTAATCGTGACCTTCACACTGTCTGCTGCTGTAGTTAAATCCACACCTGCAAGTGCAGTACCATTTCCTGCACTATCGAAAGTCAAATCAACAAATGAACCTGGCGCAAGCACACCATGGTTAATCAGCGCAGCGGATTGGTAAGCTTGCGATTGACTCATCGCGGCTAAAGTGGCATTGAGCTTCTCAATACCGGTCACAGTAGAGAGCTGCGCCATTTGCGAGGTGATTTCCGCATTATTCAAAGGATTCAGCGGGTCCTGATTCTTCATTTGCGTGACTAACAGCTTCAAGAAACGGTCTTGCTGCTCTTGAGCGGTAGTTACGGCATTTTTAGGTTTAGCGGTCTGAGCTACTAGAGCTGCATTTGGATCGACTGTTGTTGATGCCATGATTTACTTCTCCTAATTAAGAACCAAGCGCAATGGTGCGCTGGATCATTTGTTTGGCGGTATTCATCATTTCTGCGTTGGCCTGATAAGAGCGCGATGCGGAAATCATGTTGACCATTTCTTCCACCACATTCACATTGGGCATGGTGATGTAGCCCTCTTGATTAGCGTATGGGCTGGAAGGGTCGTATACCAGCTTCATTGGTGCCGGGTCATCAATCACCTTTTGCACCACCACACCAGCCGTACCTTTTGGCGAACCCTTGTTGATAGGCTTGGCTTCAAACACTACTTGCTTGGCTACGTAGGGTTTACCGTTGGAGCTAGTCACGCTGTCGGCATTGGCCATATTACTGGCCACCACATTGAGGCGCATGGATTGCGCCGTCAATGCAGAACCCGCAATATCAAAAACATTAAACAAGCTCATTAGTTATTACCCCCTCTTAGCGCCACGTTGTCGCCTTGGATGGTGCCGTTGATGAATGTCAGTGTGGACATGTACTTCAGGGAATTGTCAGCGAACATTCCCTGTTCGATATTGCTATCTACGGTGTTGCCGTCAATGCTGGGCTGAACTACGGTACGGTACAATGGCTCGATACCATACAGGGCATCTTTGGCCTTGCCGCTGAGATGCTTTTCTGAAGTCTTGGCCATCTCTATGCCTTTTTTGACATTGCTCAATGCCTGT
>JANYIK010000164.1 GCA_025362115.1 Methylophilaceae bacterium | reverse complement strand
CCAAAAGCTAATTAAGAAATTATATCCGCGCCACCAGAAAACTATCTTTCATAATTCGCTGACCGGTGAGTAATTGTTTTAAAAAGTCGAACTGTGGTGATGTAGGGAGTGTGTAGATTTTTTAAGGTACGGTTGCTTCTGGCTACTATAGGGCTACTGCCAAAAGTAAACAAGCCGTCACTAACTCGTAACGGCTTGTTTTATTTGGTAGGGTGTGCGGGGATCGAACCCACGACAAACGGATTAAAAGTCCGCTGCTCTACCAGCTGAGCTAACACCCCGAAAAAGAGGCGCGATTATCCCTGAATAGCGCCAGTCCGTCAATTCAAGTCTCGAGCAAAACCACTAAAAATCCAAGCTTCCAAGGCAGGCAAGACGCGAGCAAAAAATCGCGACGCAGCTTGAATTTTTAACGCATGCCGGGGAATCTGCCCTGCATCGCTCGCATCATCTTGGCCATCCCGCCTTTGGCCATCATTTTCATCATCTTTTGCATGTCTTCAAACTGGTTCAACATGCGGTTGACTTCTTGCACTTGCACGCCTGAACCCATGGCAATACGGCGTTTGCGCGAGGCTTTAATCAACTCTGGCTTGGTACGCTCTAGCGGAGTCATAGCGTTGATAATGCCTTCAATCCGGCGCATGGATTTTTCGCCAGTGGCAGGGTCTATCTTGCCCGCCATTTGCGACATTTGCGCGGGAAGCTTATCCATCAAAGATTCCATGCCACCCATGTTACGCATTTGCTGCATTTGCGCCTTGAAGTCGTTCAAATCAAAACTTTTTCCGGACTTGACCTTATCTGCGAGTTTCTTGGCGGCATCAATATCCACGCCTTTTTGCGCTTGTTCGATAAGCGAAAGTACGTCGCCCATACCCAACACGCGCGAGGCCATGCGTTCGGGGTGGAACGGCTCCAAGCCATCCACCTTTTCACTGACGCCAATAAACTTGATCGGCTGGCCAGTGATGTGGCGCACTGACAGCGCCGCGCCGCCGCGCGCATCTCCGTCAAGCTTGGTGAGAATGATGCCGGTGAGTGGCAGTGTCTCGGAGAATGCCTTGGCCGTATTCACCGCGTCTTGCCCCTGCATGGCATCCACCACAAACAGGGTTTCGATGGGCTTGAGGAAAGTATGCAACTGGCTGATTTCGGCCATCATGGCTTCATCTATCGCCAAGCGGCCTGCTGTATCCACAATCAGCACGTCATGGAAGTGGCGACGGGCGTAGTCCAGCGCGGCGGTGACGATATCTAGTGGTATCTGGCTGGCATCGGAGGTGAAGAAATCAGTCTTTAACTGTGCGGCCAGCGTGCGCAACTGCTCGATTGCAGCGGGGCGGTAGACGTCGGCACTGACCAGCAGCACCTTTTTCTTTTGTTCTTTTAATAAACGGGCTAATTTGGCGCTACTGGTGGTTTTCCCGGAACCTTGCAGGCCAGCCATGAGGATGATCGCGGGTGGCACGGTGGCGAAATTGAGACCAACGTTCTTTTCGCCCATCAGTTTGGTCAACTCTTCGTGCACCACCTGGATCAGTACCTGCCCTGGATTCAGGCTTTGCAGCACTTCTCGACCAACCGCGCGCTCCTTGACCTGGGCAATGAAGTCGCGCACCACGGGCAGCGCTACGTCGGCTTCCAGTAAGGCCATACGTACTTCACGCAGGCTTTCCTGCATGTTGTCTTCAGTCAACCGCGCTTGGCCGCGCAGGGTTTTGATCACTTGTTGCAAGCGACCAGAGAGATTTTCAAGCATAGGAAGTCATCAGGTTGGGTTTAATATGGTAAATTCGTAACTCGAATTTTGACGTATTCCAATTACGTATTCTAGCGCAAAAACATGGTCGAATTTCTACCCTATTTATTAGTTGCCGGCCTCTACCTTGCCGTTGCTGAGCACTACTGGCGGCGCAACGCGCAGATGCCGCTTGCCAATATTCTATTGCCCGTCGCTTTGGGCACGCACGGCTGGCTGTTGTATCAATCGCTATTCACCTCTGAAGGGCTGAATTTAGGCCTCACCAACGCGCTCTCCGCCATTTTCTGGCTCACTGCGCTCATCTATCAACTCGCCAGCTTGAGATTGAGACTGCACAGCCTACAGGCCTTCGTGTTACCACCCGCCGCCATTTTTCTGCTGCTTCAAGGGCTGCGACCTGAAAATCATATCTTGCCTTACGCCAATGAGCCATTGTTCAAGTTGCACATGACAATTGCCTTCATCGCTTATAGTCTGCTCACTTTCGCAGCCTTGCACGCAATGTTGATGCTATTAGCCGAGCGCGCCCTGCACCGCCGCATGTCGCGCCTACCCAATTTTCCACCACTCATCCCTATGGAGAAGCTGCTATTCCAAGTCATCACCTTGGGGTTTTTTCTACTCACCTGTACCCTCATCAGTGGCATCGCTTTCTCCGAGCAGTTATTCCACAAAGCTTTTGTGTTCAATCACAAGACGGTATTCGCTATCCTGGCGTGGATGATATTCGCAGCCCTGTTGGCGGGTAGGCGTTTGCAAGGCTGGCGCGGACGCACCGCGATACGCTGGACACTGTCTGGCTTTGGGGCGCTGCTGCTGGCTTATGTGGGGAGCAAATTTGTACTGGAAATTCTGCTTGGTCGGTAATAATCACCTCTCGCAAATTTTGTTCTTCCCCTGGGTGATTTGCATATAAAATAAGCAACTTTCCCTCCCCCAAAAAACTTGTGAAAATAGGCAAGCATCAACTAAAGAACAATCTGGTCGTCGCCCCTATGGCGGGCGTGACAGACAGGCCTTTCCGCCAGTTGTGCAAGAAAATGGGCGCAGGGTTGGCGGTGTCGGAGATGGTGACTTCCAACTCTTTGCTTTATGGCAGCACCAAAACGCTACGCCGCGCCAACCATGAGGGCGAAGTGTCGCCAATTTCCGTACAAATTGCCGGTGCCGACCCCAAGATGATGGCGGAAGCGGCTAAGTACAACGTGGATCACGGCGCACAGATTATAGACATCAACATGGGCTGCCCGGCCAAGAAAATTTGCAACGTCATGGCGGGTTCGGCATTGCTCAAAGACGAACCCCTAGTCGCGCAGATTTTACGAGCAGTGGTTGGCGCGGTGGACGTGCCGGTGACGTTGAAAATCCGCACCGGCTGGGACAAACAAAACCGCAACGCGGTGATGATAGCCTGTATGGCGGAAGACATAGGCATACAGGCGCTAGCCATGCATGGCCGTACCCGTGCCTGTTTGTACACAGGTGATGCCGAATATGACACCATCGCGGCGGTAAAGCAGGCGATTAAGATTCCGCTGATTGCCAATGGCGACATCACTACACCGGAAAAGGCCAAGTTTGTGCTGGAAAAAACCGGTGCTGATGCGGTGATGATAGGCCGCGCTGCACAAGGCAGACCGTGGATATTCCGCGAAATTGAATATTATTTGCAGACCGGCAAGCATTTACAGCCACCACAAGTCTCCGAGATACACCGTGTGCTGTTGGAACACATTACAGATTTGTACGATTTTTATGGTGAGCTAACGGGGATGCGCGTCGCGCGCAAGCACATCTCGTGGTACACCAAGGGCTTGGTGGGTTCAGCCAGCTTTCGACATGGCATGAACCAATTGCAATCCATCCCCGAACAGTTGGCCGCGATTAACCAATTTTTTGGCGAGTTGCAGCATCAAAACGAACATCTGATTTACGCGGAACATGACGAAGAAGAGGCGCTGGCAGCATGATTAACGAGAGCGATGTGAGCGCCTGTGTGCGCCATGCAATGGATGGTTATTTCAAGGATTTAGACGGCGAAGCCCCGCAGAATGTGTACGACATGGTGCTACAGTGTGTGGAAAAACCGCTGCTGGAGACCGTGATGAAACATGCCAAAGGCAACCAAAGCAAAGCCGCCGAAATCCTCGGTCTCAACCGCAACACGCTACGTAAAAAACTCGCACAATACAATCTTCAGTAAGCTAGGAACCTCTGATTAAGTCCGCCATGAGCCGCGTTGCTGTCAAAAATGAGATGATCGCTAGGCGCACGACGCAGGTCGTAGTTATTCTACGAAGCCAAGGAGTGCAACGCCGCGAGCGCTCATTTTTGACAGCTACCCTTCGGGACAACGGTTTTGCGGGCGATCTGCCGCGTCTGGCTCCTAACAAAGGGAATAGCCATTTGTGTCGTCGCCTTCCTTGCATCTCATCCCGCAAAGCCGCTGTCGCGGTCATGTCGAACTTAATCAGAGGTTCCTGAATTATGACCATTAAACGTGCGCTCATCAGCGTATCCGATAAAACCGGCATTGTTGAATTCGCCCGCGCCTTGCGGGCTTTTAATGTCGAAATTCTTTCTACCGGCGGCACTGCTAAGTTGTTCCGTGATAACAACATCCCCGTCATCGAGGTCAGTGACTATACCGGTTTCCCTGAAATGCTGGATGGGCGCGTCAAAACGCTGCATCCCAAGGTGCATGGCGGCTTGCTGGGGCGGCGCGACTTGCCTGAACACGTAACAGCCATGCAAACGGCAGGCATCCCCAACATTGAGTTGTTAGTGGTGAATTTGTACCCATTCGAGGCGACAGTCGCCAAGCCAGATTGCATGTTGGAAGATGCGATTGAAAATATCGATATCGGCGGCCCTGCCATGGTGCGCTCCGCCGCCAAGAACTGGAAAGATGTAACGGTGCTGACCGATGCCTCACAATACGCAGCCGTGCTTGCCGAGATGAAAAGCAATGGTGGGACTACCAGCCAAGCGACGCGTTTCGCCTTGTCTGTTGCCGCTTTCAACCGTATCAGCAATTATGACGGCGCAATTAGCGACTATTTGTCGTCTTTCAACGCTGACGGCACACGCAACCCTTTCCCCGCACAAACCAATGGTCGTTTCGTCAAACTGCAAGATTTACGCTACGGTGAAAACCCACACCAGCAAGCGGCGTTTTACCGCGATTTGCATCCTGCTCCGGGCTCATTGGTCACGGCAGAACAATTACAGGGCAAGGAGCTTTCCTACAACAACATCGCCGATGCTGATGCTGCCTGGGAATGCGTCAAGTCTTTCGACAGCACTGCTTGTGTCATCGTCAAACATGCCAATCCTTGTGGCGTAGCGCTGGGGGCAACTGCGCTGGAAGCTTATGACAAAGCGTTCAAAACCGACCCCACATCGGCCTTCGGCGGCATCATCGCCCTCAATCAAGTGGTGGATAGGAATGCTGCGGAAGCGATTTCCAAGCAGTTTGTAGAGGTGTTGATTGCGCCAGATTTCACCGCCGAAGCACTGGCGGTGTTCAAGACAAAAGCCAACGTGCGTGTGCTGAAAATTGCGCTAGCTAAAGGCGGCAATAGCGCTTGGGAGCAAGGTCGTAACTCACGCGACACCAAGCGCGTAGGCTCCGGTCTGTTGATCCAGACTGCGGACAACCATGAGATCAGCCTGAACGACCTGAAGATCGTCACCCAGAAAAAACCAACGCCGGAGCAGATGCACGACCTGTTGTTTGCCTGGCGCGTCGCCAAATACGTAAAGAGCAACGCTATCGTGTTCTGTGGTAATGGCATGACCTTAGGCGTGGGGGCTGGCCAGATGAGCCGTGTAGACAGCACCAAAATCGCCGCCACCAAGGCACAAAATGCAGATCTATCGCTCAAAAACTCGGTGGTGGCCTCAGATGCCTTTTTCCCTTTCCGTGATGGTGTGGACGTGCTGGCCGAAGCGGGGGCATCTTGCGTCATCCAACCCGGCGGTAGTATGCGCGATGAAGAGGTGATTGCCGCTGCCAACGAGTATGGGCTTGCGATGGTGCTGACCGGCGTGCGGCATTTTAGACATTAGCCCAAGATGCGCTATGGAGTCAGCCATTGACTAATATTCCGACCCGATTGGAGATCTTTACCTTCAGAGGACAACAGGTTTTGCTATCCTCGACACTGGCGGTTTTATATGGTGTAGCGCCGAAGGTGCTGCTACAAGCCGTCAAGCGCAATATTGAACGCTTCCCGGAAGACTTTATGTTTCAAGTTAATTCGGAAGAATGGCAAAACTTGAAGTCACAAAATGTGACTTCAAGTTGGGGTGGTGTTAGAACTCCTCCTTACGCCTTTACTGAACAGGGTGTCGCCATGCTCTCCAGCGTACTAAAAAGTGAAAGAGCAATCAAAGTCAACATTGAGATCATGCGGGCTTTTGTGCGCTTGCGCAAACTGGCCTCGGAGCATCAGGAGCTATCACATCGAATAGATGCGTTGGAACTGCGTTATGACGAGCAATTCAGTGCTATTTTTGATGCTATTCGGCAACTCATGGTGCCACAGCAACCACAGACGCGACCGATTGGGTTCACGGCCGACTTATCTGGTAAAAAGGAAAAGAAATGAAAGTCTTGGTCATCGGCAACGGCGGGCGAGAACATGCTTTGGCGTGGAAGCTGGCGCAAAGCCCCAAGGTGAGCCGCGTGCTGGTTGCCCCTGGCAATGCAGGGACGGCGCTGGATCCGGACATGAAGAATGTGCCAATTACCAAGATTCCGGTACTGGTGGAATTCGCCAAACGCGAGAAGGTTGCGTTGACCATCGTAGGGCCTGAAGCACCGCTTTCACAAGGCATCGTGGATGCTTTCCGGGCGGCTGGACTGAAGATTTTCGGACCAACACAGGCCGCCGCGCAACTAGAGTCTTCCAAGAATTTCGCCAAGGCATTTATGGCGCGGCACGGCATCCCCACCGCCGCTTACGCCACGTTTAGCGATATTGCAGCGGCGCACGAATACGTGAAACAACAAGGTGCGCCTATCGTGGTTAAGGCCGATGGCTTGGCCGCGGGCAAAGGTGTAGTGGTGGCCATGACCGAAGATGAAGCACATCAAGCGATAGACATGATGCTGGCCGATAACAGGCTGGGCGAGGCTGGCGCGCGCGTAGTGATTGAGGAGTTCCTGGAGGGCGAAGAAGCCAGTTTTATCGTGCTGGTGGATGGCGAAAATGTGCTGGCACTGGCTTCCAGTCAAGACCACAAGCGTCTGCAAGATGGCGACCAAGGCCCCAATACCGGTGGCATGGGGGCTTATTCACCGGCACCCGTAGTGACCCCCACCATCCACGCCAAAGTATTACGCGAAATCATTCGCCCGACAGTGGAAGGTATGGCCAAAGACGGCATCCGCTATACCGGATTTCTCTATGCGGGATTAATGATAGGCAAAGATGGCGCAGTCAAAACGCTGGAATTCAACTGCCGCATGGGCGATCCTGAAACGCAACCTATCATGATGCGCTTGAAGAGCGACTTAGTGACTTTGTTCGAGCACGCGGTAGATGGGACACTAGACCAAGCGGAAGCGGAATGGGACAGACGCACCGCGCTGGGTGTGGTGATGGCATCATTCAATTATCCTGACGCTCCGCGCACTGGCGACGTGATTCATGGTCTGCTGAAAAAGCAAGAAGACGCGCATGTGTTCCATGCCGGGACCGCGATGAAAGATGGTGAAGTTGTCACCAGTGGCGGGCGCGTATTGTGCGTCACTGCCTTGGGTGAGACGGTGAAAGAAGCGCAGCGTCGCGCCTATGAAATCGCCGATGACATCAGCTTTGAAGGCTGCCAGATGCGGCGAGACATTGGCTATCGCGCCATCAAAAGATAGTGCGCGCTTTAAGGCAACATCTCAAGAATGGCGGTGTCATCGCCTATCCCACCGAATCCTGTTTTGGGTTGGGTTGCGACCCGCGCAATCGCGCTGCGGTAAAAAAAATCCTGCGCCTGAAAAAACGCCCTCAAGCCAAAGGCCTCATTCTGGTCGCCGCCCATGTACGCCAATTGCGTCCTTACCTCAAACCACTTAGCACGCAGCAACAACAACGCACTCAGGCCACATGGCCGGGGCCGCACACTTGGCTGATCCCGGCTGCGATAAATTGTCCGGCCTGGCTCACCGGTAAACATCGCAGTATTGCGGTACGTGTTACTGCCCACCGCGTCACCGCCCGGCTTTGCCGCGAGGCGGGTATGGCGCTGGTATCCACCAGTGCTAATATCAGTGGTGGAAAGGCTACTCGCACCACGCGCGACTGCGCGCGATTATTTGGAAGCCGCGTGATGGTGTTACCGGGACTTATAGGTAAACAGCGCAAACCTTCAACGATTCAGGATGTTGTTAGTGGCAAGGTGATTAGGGCTTGAATATGGATTTTGATGCAGTCAAAAATTATCTGTTAGCGTTGCAAGACCACATCGTTGAGGCATTGCAACGCGCGGATGGCAAACACTTCATCCATGACTCCTGGCAACGCCCGGAAGGTGGCGGCGGCACCAGTTGCGTACTGGAAGAGGGCAACGTACTGGAACGCGGTGGGGTAAATTTCTCCCACGTCATGGGCGACAAGCTCCCACCATCGGCAAGCGCAGGTCGCCCCGAGCTCGCTGGACGCAGCTTTGAAGCTACCGGATTGTCTCTAGTGCTGCACCCACGGAATCCTTACGCACCGACCGTGCATATGAACATCCGTTGTTTTAGAGCATTTAATAAATCAATAGTCGCCCAAGATTTACAACCGAAACAAGGCGCTGAGGAAGCTCTCGCGCAGACAGCACAACAAGTGCGGCAAGCGAGAACTGACGAAAGCAACGCAGTTGCAGGGGTAAAAACTGCTGCGGATATTTGGTGGTTTGGTGGTGGCATGGACCTGACACCCTATTACGGGTTCGAGGAAGATGCGGTGCACTTCCACCGTACTTGTCGCGAAGCCCTTGCCCCCTTTGGCGCTGAGCTACACCCGCGCTTCAAGCAATGGTGCGACGAATATTTTTATCTCAAACACCGCAAAGAACCACGCGGTGTGGGTGGCATCTTCTTTGATGATTTCAACGAGCTGGGCTTTGAGAATTGTTTTGCCTTGGTGCAAGGTGTGGGCGACAGTTTCCTGCAAGCCTATTTGCCCATTCTGCAACGCCGCCGTGACACAGCTTACACTGAACGCGAACGCGATTTTCAAGCTTATCGTCGTGGCCGCTATGTGGAGTTTAACTTGGTGTTCGACCGTGGCACTTTGTTTGGCTTGCAGTCCGGAGGGCGTACCGAATCAATCTTGATGTCATTGCCCCCTAGCGTGAAATGGCGCTACGATTGGCAGCCGGAAGCAAACTCAGCAGAAGCCAAGCTTTATCGTGATTTTTTAATCGGAAAAGACTGGCTGAATTAACGTGAAGTTTCTACCAAAAAAAGGGGACTTATATACCTAACTTTCTTAACCATAGAATCCCCCGTTCGTGGTGAGTGTTCTCCGTTCGTATCCTTCGATATAGCGGCTTCGCCGCTTACTCAGAGCCTGTCCCGTACTTGATACGGGGACGAACGGAGAATGTATCGAACCACATTTTCCACTCCCAGGAAGTTAAGTATATAAGTCCCATAAAAAAGGCCGAGCTTTCGCCCGGCCTGAATATACGTTACACCAGATTTAGCCAAGATCACCCAATAGCTTTTTCGCTTTGGCGATTTGCGCTGCACTACCTTCTTTGACCACCTCTTGCAGCAATTCGCGCGCTCCGTCTTCGTCGGCCATGTCCATGTAAGCGACCACAAGGTCCAGCTTGGTTTCCACTTCCGCTGAATCTGCTGCGGCATTCTCACTAGCCACATCCAAGTCTATGCCAGAAAGGTCTAGCTTAACTTCGGGCTCCGCCGCAGCTTTTTTAGCTCTGGGTTTTGCAGCTTTTTTAGCCTTGGTTTTAGCGACGAGTGCGGGGGCAACTTCTTCTTCCGGCATTTCCGCTGCAAAATCAAAATCCAAACCGCTCATATCTTCTTTGGCGGTTTCTTCAAACGCCGCTGCCAATGCTGCGGAATGGTCGCCATCTGCGGGTGGCACATCGGGTGTGGCTTCTGGTGGAGATTCCATCTCAATCACCGGAGCGGCTTCTCCAAATACATCATCCAGCGCAAACTGGTCATCCGCCTCAACACTGCCATCTTCCATCGCCGTGGCCGCCATCATGTCGGTGGCAGCTTCATCAGCGATGGCGACGGCAGTTTCATCCACTGATGCCGTACTTGTCGGCATATCGGCAACCGCCTCTGCCAGCGCAGTTTCAGAACCGAATATCTCGTCCAGATCATCCAACTTTTCAGCGGCTGGTGCGACGGCCGGTTCAGCAGCCTCGGCAAACACATCATCCAGTGCAAACTGGTCGTCAGCCTCTACACTGCCTTCTTCCATCGCTGTAGCGGCCATCATGTCGGTGGCAGCCTCATCAGCCATCGCAGCAGCGGCTTCATCCATTGGTGCCGTTGATTCTGGGATTTCAGCTACCATATCTGCCAAGGCGGTTTCAGATTCAAACACCTTGTCAAAATCATCGCTTGCTGCAGGCTCTGGTGCCGTAGGCGCTTCGGTTTCTACCGCATCCGAAGCCGCCATCATGTCAGCAACTAATTCATCGGCAGTAGGTTCTTCCGCAACTGGTTCTTCAACGCTGGCTTCCTGTGGTGGCTCGGTAGTCGGCTCAGGATCAGTATCCGGCAGCAGGGTGTCCAAATCAGAAGTATCCAGCACTTCTGTGGGTTCAACTACAGCTTCTGGAGTAGGTTCTGCGAGAGCAGCTTCAGCTTGATCTACTACGCTTGCTTCTACTAGCGCCGCACCACCAGTTTCGGTAGTGGGCGCATCAGGTTTTTTTGGGGCGTTGTCCCCTTTGCCTCGGTTTCGCAAGAACAGGAAGAGTGCCAACAAGATGGCCAGCACCCCTAGGCCTTTGGCTCTCATATCAGGATTTTTTTGCAAGTTTTCTTGCAAGCTGGTGAGCATGCCAGATTTGGCCGCTGCGGGTTTGGCTTGGTCTTTGGTTGGTTCAGCCGCTGCCGCAGGAGCCGCTGCTTGCTTCTGCATTTCCAGCAATTTATTGGCATCGGCTAGTTGCTTTTCCAGCAAGGCGATACGGTCATTGGATTCTCTCAAGGCATTTTCACGCGCGGCGAGTTCTTCTTCCATCGCCGCCTTGCTCATTTTGTTGCCCACAGCCTTGCCGGCATCACCGGACAACTTCACCACGTCGCGCGGCTCGTGAGCTGCTTCGGCCTGATCGCGCACCGTAGCAATCTTTCCACTGGCTACGGAAGATGACGCGCTGTCTTTGACTGGGGCGGATTTAGCCACCGTGTCAGAAAGCTTGTTGCGATAGGCATTCCAGTTTTTAGCATGAACAAAACTCTCAGCATCTGCTTGATCTATGGCTTTCAAGTCATCCGCGCTAGGCACGCGCACAATCTCACCCACTTTCATGCGTTCAGGGTTGCCCTTTTTGAAAGCTTGCGGATTAGCGCGATATATCCCCGCCATCATTTGTTCTAGGCTGACATCGTCACGCCAATGTTGAGTAGAGATTTTGCGCAGAGTATCGCCTTTGCCAACAGTCACATTCATAGCTGGCTCAGGAGGCGCTTCTACTGGGTTATCTGGGTTAAATTCTTCAGCCGTCATTGCCGCCAATTCTTCCGGCGTAGGTTCAGGCTCGACCGCTTCTTCGGCCACCTCCGGCTCGATCTCTTCCACTTCGGTCATGTCCTGCGCCTGCATATCGTCGGTGGCCATGTCGTCTGCAAGCTCTTCGGCCATCATTTCTTGCGGCTCATCTGGTGATGGGGAACTCATATCTTCGGCCTGCATATCATCAACCGCTAGGTCCGCGTCTTCATCAAACTGGCTGGGTTCGTCTTCCGACGCTTCGATACCGCTCACATCCACCGTCATTTCTTCTATGGTGGCCTCGTGTTCCTCCATCACTTCTTCCGGTGCAGCCTCTTCTATCATCGCTTCTTCAGGGGCGGCTTCCATGGCTGGCTCCGACTCAGCCATGCCTGCTTCCGTTGCCATCACGGGTTCTTTAGCTGCAGGAGGGGATTCTGTAGTCGCCTCCGGCAAGGCGACTTGTTCTGGTGCAGCCGCAGCCGGGGCGGCTTCCAGCGACAAGGCATATTTACGTACCAAGCTGCCGCCCGCGCTGGAATCCACCTGGATCAGCATGTCCAAGGCAGAAGTATTGATTGGAGCGGAAGAGAATAACTGCACGATTGGCTGCCCGTCTGCACGCACGCCCACCACAGCGCGTACCGAATCCAGCTCGGCTGCCCGCGTCAGGCCTTGTTCAGCAAACACCTCGGCAGAAGCGATGCGTGCGCTAATGCCGGTGAGCTCTTCTTCATTGGCGGGGAATAAGGCGATCTCTGCATTGAGCGGCTGGCCTTGGGCAGACAACACGGTGATATCGCCTAGTTTGGCAGCAAGCGCTCCGGTTGAAAATAGAGCAAAGCAAAGTGCCAAAAGTATGTTTTTTGACGTTGAATCATGCACGATAATTATCCTTTTTCAAACTATAGTTTTCTGGCACTGTATCACTTGGGGCAACCCTGAACAACTATCTTTCCAGCAAAAGTCGCAACATACGCCGCAACGGCTCCGCCGCCCCCCATAACAACTGGTCACCCACGGTAAATGCCGAGAGATATTCACCCCCCATATTCATCTTGCGTAACCGCCCTACAGGCACCTTCAACTTGCCGGTCACCGCAGTCGGGGTGAGTTCATTCATGCTCGCTTCGCGTTCGTTCGGTACCACCTGCACCCAATCATTGGCCGCAGCGATAATGGCGTTAATATCATCCAACGGCACGTCTTTTTTCAGCTTGATGGTAAGTGCTTGGGAATGGCATCGCATTGCCCCAATACGCACGCACAAGCCATCTATGGGCGTGGGGCTGGCTTCACGACCCAATATCTTGTTGGTTTCAGCACCACCTTTCCATTCTTCTTTGCTCTGACCGTTGCCCAAGTCCTTATCTATCCAAGGGATCAGGCTGCCAGCCAGCGGTACGCCAAAATGCGCTACAGGGAAATTGTCATCTCGTAAAGTACCCGCCACTTCACGGTCTATATCCAAAATGGCCGCAGCCGGGTCGTTAAGATACTCCTGCGCCACACGATGCGCCTCACCCATTTGTTGCAGCAACTCGCGCATATTCTGCGCGCCCGCACCAGAAGCCGCTTGGTAAGTCATGGAAGTCGCCCATTCCACCAAATTCTCACGAAACAGGCCACCCAAGGCCATCAACATTAGGCTCACGGTGCAATTACCGCCTATCCAATTATTGCCCCCTTTCGCCAACGCACTCTGGATGACGTTAAGATTGACTGGATCAAGGATGATGACGGAGTTTTGCTCCATACGCAGCGTGGAAGCCGCGTCTATCCAGTGACCGTTCCAGCCAGCGGCTCTTAATTGAGGAAATACCTCGCTGGTGTAATCGCCACCTTGGCAGGAAATAATAGCGTCCAGCGTCTCCAACTCAGCGATGTTCTTGGCATCCTTCAGCGGCGGCACATCCTTACCGATTTCCGGCGCTTTACCACCGGTTTGCGAGGTGGTAAAAAATACCGGATCAATGAGCGCAAAATCGCCTTCCTCACGCATACGCTGCATGAGTACCGAACCCACCATTCCGCGCCAACCAATAAATCCAACTCTTAACATGCTTTTTCCTGAATTCTCAATGCTCTTACTAAATGGTTAATTGGTAGATTTTTGTACGGCTTCGCCAGCTTTTTCCAAATCCTTACCAAGACCGTGCACGGTATTACAGCCCGTCAGCATCAAAACACAACCCAACACAATAAATGTAATGATTTTGTTCATAACTTCTCCTTCACACATTAATCCCTAAAATTCCCGTATTTCAATGGAAAGTCTGTGATTGACTTTCTTACCAGCGCGATTGCATCTTGCAGAAAATCACGTTTTGCCCCATTCACCCGCACCTCTTCGCCCTGAATACTCGCTTGCACTTTCAGGCCGGAATCCTTAATCAATCTGACAATCTTTTTGGCCAGCTCGGAATCAATCCCGTCGCGGATTTTCATGACTTGTTTGACCTTGTTGCCGGAGACTTTCTGCACATCCTGCAAATCCATACGCTTGCTGCTTTCCGGCTCTTTTTTCTCCAGCGCGGGAAATAAAATGGCCTTGATCTGATCCAATTGAAAGTCAGAGTCGCCGTGCAAGGTGATGAGCTTATCTTTTTCGTTTAGCTCGACTTTGGCTGACGTACCTTTGAAGTCGTAACGATTGATGATCTGGCGGTCAGCCACGTCTATCGCGTTCTTCAGTGCGACCATGTCAACTTCGGAAGTAATGTCAAAAGAAGGCATGTTTATCTCACTCGAAGTGACACACGTAATCCAGCATTTCGATAGTTTCTATGTCGAACGATGAATTCCCCGGCACGGCAAACTTATCACCTGCCTTGTAGGTCTTCCATTCGCTTTCACCCTTGAGTCGCACCTTGCATTCGCCCAGATTGATTTCCATCAACTCTGGTGATTCTGTATTAAAAGTCAGCGTGCTGGGGAATATCACCCCCACCGTACAGCGCGTGCCGTTGGGCATCAACAGCGTATGACTGACGCACTTGCCGTCGAAGTACACGTTTGCTTTCTTTTTGACGCTAACGTTATCAAATTGAGCCATGGTTTATCCTTTTCTGTTTTTCAAATTAGCGGCAATCCGCATCCGCAAAGCGTTCAGCTTGATGAATCCACCGGCATCTTTCTGGTCATAAGCCCCCGCATCGTCTTCAAACGTAGCAATGGTGGAGTCGAACAGCGAGTCGCCCTTGCTGTCGCGCCCGACCACAATCACATTACCTTTGTAGAGCTTGACGCGCACAAACCCATTCACACTGCTTTGCGTGTGGTCCATCAGGGTTTGCAGCGCAACCCTTTCCGGGCTCCACCAATAGCCGTTGTAAATCATGCTGGCGTAGCGCGGCATCAGGTCGTCCTTCAAGTGGGCGACCTCTCTATCTAACGTCAGGCTTTCAATCGCCCGATGCGCTTT